>MGYM01000017.1:269-1636 GCA_001801745.1 Gammaproteobacteria bacterium RIFCSPLOWO2_02_FULL_38_11 | reverse complement strand
TTTTGTAGCCGAGAAAAATCTTTAGAGACACGCCCTAAGCAAGCTTTGCTTTTACTTTCAAACTCACTTGCGCAGGATCAGCACGACCTTGAATTTTGGGTTTTAAGATAGCCATGATTTTTCCCATGTTCTGCTTGAGAGGCCCTCCCGCCTCCAAACAAGCAGCATCAATGAGCAGCGCTACTTCCACTTCACTGAGCGCAGCAGGCAAGAATTGCTGAATAATATTCACTTCAAATTGTTCCTTATCCACCAAATCTTGTCGATGGGCCGATTGATATTGCTCAATCGATTCGCGTCGCTGCTTTAACATTTTATCTAAAATCGCAAGTAAACGCGCATCATCTACAACAATACGCTCATCTACTTCTATTTGTTTGATGGCAGCCATTATTAAACGCAAAGCATCACGCTTTTTCACTTCTCCCGCCTTCATGGCATTTTTTAATGTTGCGTCAATCTGTTGCTTTAGCGTTTCCACAAATCAATGACTCCCTGAAGCTCTTCCTTCCCCACGAGCAAACTCTCCCCGGCCTCTTTCTTTTTTCTGCTGTTGCCCTACGCGCTGAGGCATATCACGCATCATTTTTTTCAAAAACCGTTTTCTGGCCGCCGCTGCTTTACGCTTGCGCTCTTCCGTCGGCTTTTCACGAAATTCTCTTCGACGCGTTTCTGTTAAAATTCCCGCTTTTTCGCAAGAACGTTTAAAACGTCGCAATGCAACTTCAATAGGCTCATTCTCTTTTACACGCACTGTGGGCATTCAAAAATTCCTTACCTTTATTAAAACGGCAGATTGTACCCTCGAGGGTAGTCACTATGCAACTTCTGGGCGCCTCTAAAAATTGCATTTTTGCGTTATAACTTTGTTGCACTCATTTTTAAAATGCTCATTTACTCGCTTGTAAACTCCGCTTTTAAAAATGAGTACGCCTCGTTCTAACGCAAAATTTCTAATTTTTAGAGGCGCCCTTCGCATGGGTGAGTGAAGCCATCAACTCCCTCACAGGCATTTCTAAAAAACGCTCCGTGTCCATGAAAAGCGCCATAAAACGCTCTACTCGCGTAAGCGGAAAACGCGTTAACATGTTTTTTTCAAATTTTTTCAACAATAAAGGCAGGCCTTCTGCACGGCGTCGGCGATGCCCCAAGGGATACATTACGGTGATGTTTTCTGTGCTACTCCCCCCTTTAAAAATAATCTGTATGGCATTGGCAATTGATCGTTTTTCCGGATTTAAATAATCTTGAGTAAATTGTTTATTTTCTTGAATTTTCATTTTTTCGCGCAATACATCAATACGCGGATCTGCGGAAGCCAGCTCTTCATAATCTTCTGCTTTTAAATCTCCTTTTAATAAAGCCAC
>MGYM01000017.1:0-147 GCA_001801745.1 Gammaproteobacteria bacterium RIFCSPLOWO2_02_FULL_38_11 | reverse complement strand
GTGTTATTACTTGGGGATGTAATTGAATAGCCGCTTCTACGGCCGTTTGCGCATGAAATTCTGCAGGAAATTTTATTTTAAATAATATATTTTCCATCACATAAGAATTAAAATCACGTGAAAATTGAAAAGGTTTCCCCTGAAATA
>MGYM01000016.1:40166-42554 GCA_001801745.1 Gammaproteobacteria bacterium RIFCSPLOWO2_02_FULL_38_11 | reverse complement strand
ATGCTAACAGAACAAGATAAAAATGGATGGAACTTGAGTATGAGTATCGCTAAGTATCAAGATGCTGCTACCACAGCAAGCCATCTTTCCTGGTTGCGTCAATTAATTGAAGCACGCACCCTCGAGAAAAAAGATTTATTAAAAATGCTAGTGCAACAAACTCAAATGAAAACGACTTTTACTTTTTTGATTCTGGTCATCGCTCAGACTCGAGATGTTGTTGTCACAATAAGTTATCTTTCCTTGTTACGACAGTTAATTGAAACACGTATCCCCGAGAAAGAAGATTTACTGGAAATACTAACAAAGCAAGATCAATTCGGATGGAACTTGGGTATGGGAATTGCTCGGCATCAAAATGCTACTACAATGACAAGCTATCTTTTCTGGTTGAGACAATTAATTGAAGCACACGTCTTTGAGAAAGAAGATTTATTAAAAATTCTAATGCAACAAGATCAAAAAGGAGGGGTCTTGGGTATGATAATCGCTGAGTACCAAGGAGACGAGGTGTTAATAACCTATCTTTCCTGGCTGAATCAATTAGTTGAAATACACGTACTCGGGAAAGAAGATTTATTAAAAATTCTCAATCAACATGATAAAGAGGGGTGGACTTTAGGTATGCGTATCGTCTCCTATGAAGATTCTGTGAAAACCAAGCCCTCTCGACGCGCTCTTCTCCAGCATCCAGAACTTGCTAGTGTCACAACTTATCTTTTCTTACTAGAAAAATTAATTGAAGAACCATACGCACTTAAGAAAGAAGATTTGTTAGAGATGCTAACACAACAAAATCGAGATGGATGGACTTTTGGTATGCTTATTGCTGAGCATCGAGATGTCGAAACAATAGCATTTTATCTTTCTTTTTTGAGAAAATTAATTGAAATACAATGGCTAGAAAAAGAAGATCTATTGAGAATTTTAAACAAACAAAACCATTGTGGGAATAATTTTGATATTATTATGTGGAGACATTACTACACTGCCTTTCAACACAAACACCGTGCGTTGATTCCAAGAGCTGAAGAATTGGAATCAGAAAGAGAGAAAATACAAAAAGAACAAGGACTTTCACTTCAAGAAGCTAAGCTATGGCTGAGACACAAACGAGCCTTTCAGGAACAACTTTCTAAAATAAAAGATTCAACACCTTTAAGCTGTGATGATATTTGTAGAGTAACAGAGTTATCTGAAGAGCAAGCCAATGAATTTGATCAAAAAACAAAATTATTGCAAGCCATGCTAAAAATTGACGTCCTATCGGCAGCTTGTTTAGAGTCCGAGAGTAAATTCGAATTTAGAAATAAAATTATTTCTTTTTTAGAAGAGGGTGCTGATCGATACCACTATCGTATTTCTGAAAAAGCAAGGCTCTATGAGTATGCTGCTCAGTCAAGGCGGGCAAAATCAGAATCTACTTTTTTCGAAAGTGAAACGACTCGTTTTTTCAAGAATATTGCTCAAAAAGATAGAGAAAGCGAGAAGCTAATATCACAACAGCAGCCTGTGTCACATTCAGGGCACCTCTAAAAATTGCCCTTTTGCGTTATAACTTTGTTGCACTCATTAAAAGCTGGCTTAGCTATCGTTCGTGCTAATCAGGGATCCACTTTTAAATAAAATCAAATACATTCCCACTGACACACGCCTTTGAAAATGCATTACACCAAAATGCGGGTGCGGGTAAACTTATAATTTTCACACGAAGCCCTCTTTTTAAATTTTCTGAAGAGAGTGGGTGCCCTGTTTTTTCATCGATTAAATGAATAATACTCGGGCTTTCCACTTGTTTTTTATTGTTTTTTAACATGAGTAAATATTCGTTTTGAAAAAAAATTTTATATGTGCCAGCTTTTGTTAAGATGGTTACGCTCCCTTTTAAAAATCCTTGATCCACAAGGTTATTATGCTGGGTGATAATCCCTGTTTGATGATGCTTCATGGAAGGCGCGTCTTTACCTAATTGAATTACATGAGAGAGGGAGGCTGGAATGATTGCACGGCGTGCTTCTTCTGGGTTCATCAAGAACGTTGCGACAACACTGCTGGAATTAAATTCTACAGTGATTTTTCTGATTTTTTCTTCTAACTCACTTATGGAGTGAATTTCAAGTTTAATGACCTGGCCTTTTTGGCTTGCAATGTAGGCAAGACGAGGTACGATTCCTAACACCGCCGGTTTGCACATGTGGATTTTAGGAAAAGCGCGTCCGATGAGATCAGCGTCTAAAATTTTTAATTTTCTTTTTCCTGCGATTACAAAAGGCGTTAACGCATTGCACCCTCCTATTTCTGCCGGCATTAACACAATAGATCGATTAATGAAATCTTTTTGAATGTGATTCAAAATCATATGAAAGGGTTGATTATTCGGTTTCATTT
>MGYM01000016.1:33050-40106 GCA_001801745.1 Gammaproteobacteria bacterium RIFCSPLOWO2_02_FULL_38_11 | reverse complement strand
ATTCTTTAAGCGAAATAATAGGCACAGGCCCATGTTGCTCTAATTGCTGGTAAACGAGCGAGTGTAGGATTTCCGTGCTTCCGCCGCCGCCTGAGCCTAATAAATTTGCGCCCAAACTCAAATGAGCTAAATCATTTTTATCGAATAAAAACATTCTTCCTCCGGTGTAATAAGATAAAAATAGCCGTAATAGAGAATGTGATTAACAGCATATCGAGGAAACTATCTTCAAAAATTTTTAAGTTAAGGAATTTTGTGCTTATAAAATAAATTAAAAAAAATAAAAATAGAAAATCATAGTGATATTTTTGATTTTCTGATAATTTAAAAATATTTTGTTTATTGAGTATGATGTGAGTTACTAGCATTGAACCCATGAGCGTTATGATGATATTGATTGTTTCAAGGTATGAAAGATAATTTTTTTCTAAATTAAATGTTGCTAAGAAAACAGAAATAACGCTGGTTATTAAAAGCGACCTATTGAAGTTTATTTTTTTAATTAATTTAGTGACGGTGATGCTTGCAGAATAAAGATTCATACAGTTGGCAGAAATGCCAGATAAAATGAAAAAAATTGAAAAAAACAGAGGTGTTTGTTGTGGTAAGGATTTTATTAAATCAACTTCTTGTGCGCTGCTTCTGTGTGTTGCAATAATGACGCCCGCGACCTCAATCAAAGGAAGTGCCACGAGAAACAGCAAGATTAAACTGATATAAACATCTTTGGCCGATGTTTTTTTTCTGAAAAAAGTGGGAAAGTCAAAGATAACGCCCAAACAAGTATTAATGACAAGCATGATTGAAAGTGTCGGTGTAAGAAGAGAACTTGTTGGTAATACGGGCTGAATTTTTAATGAGTGTAGTACAATGTATAACATCCCGATCAATAACACAGGAAAGATCACTTGATTAAATCGTGCAATTGCTTTTAGTTCCCATCTTGTAATAAAAAACAGGAGGCTCATTAGCATGCCTTCAATCAAGAAAGGCGGGGTGTGTTTAACTAGCTTTAAAATAAAACTTACCGTGATGTTCAATTGAATCGTCATCCAGCCGATCATCGTAATATAGAGTCCAAGACCACATAAAGCCGTCCCTGTTTTTCCAAAGAGGAGTTTTGCGCATTCGATCGTGCTTAAATCACGATCCTTAATTAATTGTGTATAAATGAGTGCAAGAAAAAATAAAAAAATATTTCCGAAGACAATGACAGAAATGCTGGAAAACAATGTTAGTTGGCTACCGATGAAGTAGCCAACGAACACTGTCGGAAGACAACAGGCGTTGCCGATCTGCAGATAGGATAGCTGTTTCCAGTTTTGCATATGTACCCCTTACTCATGAACATCACCCTTATGCGAGAAGTTCGCATCTTCATCGGTAAGGGGTATATTATTTTTCCTGTGAAAATTCTTCTGTTACTGGGATGTGAATACGTTTCTCTTCATTGTCTTTCAAGAGTTGTTGAGTTTTTGCATGGCAAGCTTGGGTTGTTGAAAGATAAACGTGGTCTACCTGAAAGGGAATAAATTCTTTGGTACGTTCGATCTTTGTTTTTTCTGTTGTTAGTTTGGCATAGCGTGAATCTCCTTCGGGTAATCGAAATTTTTTCGCTAAGTTTTTTAAGTATTGATAATCTTTGATCGACGCGATATCTAAAGAAGATATATTTGTTTCTTCTTCATCGCAAACATGAGCGACATGAAGGAAGAGATTATTGATCTCTTCTTCTACCCTTGCTGTTTTTGGAAATTGTGAGTGAATACACGCGCACATTAAAATGACTTCATCAATTTCAAGTGATTTAAAATTTCTAATAAAAGTATCGAAATTACGCATACCAAAGGGTGAAGAAATTGTTTCCGCCTGTTCTTCAGGAAGACAGCTATACATATCAAATGCGATGACGAGATCATTTTCTAGTGTATTTAACTTGCTTAATACAAACTTTTTTTTACAGGATTGATAACAAAGACTGACAGCCCCTAATAAAGAATATTCTTCCTTTTCCTCTCTATTTTTCTCTCTCAATAAACGTTTCAAATTAATTACGAGGGGAATTTTTTCTCTTGCAGCATAGTGCAACATCAATTTTGTGCTGAGATAAAAAGATAATATAGGAATATCTTCAAAACGTTTAATTAAATTTTGTTTTTCGAATTCTCTTTCGATTTCATCTTTACGAGTTAGACCAGAACACTCTCTTTTAAGAAAATCGATGGTTTGATTAGCCACGAGGCTTTTAGAGTGAATGACTAGTTTATTTAGTTTTGTTTTGCTAGGGAGTTCTTTGTTGGCGTTTGGGAAGCGTTGAATGTCAGTGACTTCATCAACGATCAAACCGAAGTTATCACGACTTACATTTCTAGTTTGGGTGAGGATGTCGCAATTTTTAATATACTCGTCTTCTTTTTCTTTTTCTTTTTTTTCTTCTTCTGTTAATAAGGGTTTATTTTCACGTAGTTTTCGTAATAGATAAATAAAGTAAGGAACGCGGGTTTGACATAAAGCATCACCCACAAGCGGATCGAGATTTAAGAATTTATTTTCAATATTTTCAATATTTTCATCATTTTCATTGTTAGGCATGGCATTTCTCCTGTTGGGTTTAAAAAAACAAGGCTGATAAGTACAGGAAGTGAGTGATGCCAATGATGGTGTTGTAGGAACATAATTTTCTCCTTAAAGATTATTGAAAAAACCACAAAAAAATGACGGATTGCAATCAGTTTTGTGGCGTTGAGATAGAAAAAAGAGGGATTAAATGAGAATATTTCGGATTTTTGATACTGCTTGAAATAGTACTTTAACATGATGGAACCTCTTTAACACAACAACAAACAAACCACACCCGCGCTGACATATCCAAGAATGTCGCCAATGAGAGTGAGAATGTTGTGTGAAAAGGTTCATAAAAAAATTAGAAAAATATTAAATGAGATTAAACCCTAACACAGGTGGATAAATAGTTCAATACCTCTCTTGATTTTAAAAAGTAAGTTGGCGAGGGAGCTTGGTGATTTTCATCTACGGTGAGTATTTATTAGAAGAATCAATTAAGCTTTTCCTAAGTTTTCATCTTGTTTGGTAGGGGAGAGTAATTTTAAAAAATAATCTTTTTCAAAATAACGCAACTCTTTAGGATCTGCTAAAAATGGTTCAACATCATTCTTTTTTTATTCTGTTATTTCCAAAACCATGGAGCTTATTCTTTAAAGATTCATTCATAAAATCTCCCTGATAAATAAAGTGACTAAATTGTTTAATTTCTTGTGATTAAATTTTTTAGAGAGGATTTTTAACTTCTTTTTGTTAAGGATGCTTAATCCCTGTAAACGAAAAGAGTCAAAAAAAATATTCTTTTCTATGTTTACTGTTTCTCTAATCTTAAAGTAAAAAAAATCAATGACCGCTCTTTCAGGTGTGGCAATAAAAAAATAATTTTTGAATTCATCTTGATGTGAAACAAAATCATCGTAAAGTTCTGGGCGAAGGTGATGATAAATAAACTTTCCAAAAGGGTTTGAAAATCGCTGTGTTTTTTTGGAGGTGATGGCCGTAATCGCATATACCCTTTCTGGAATAAAACCATAATAACTTAGCGCGGTTTCAAGGCTAATATAAGAAGGGCTATAGAGATTGTTTGATAGAAAATAAGGGGATAATCCTGTCTGTCGGTCTTCTTTTCGTAAAGTATAACAGCTACGTTTAAGCTGAATAACATAACCCTTTTTTTTCCAGTCTACGAGTTGTCTGCGTAATATCGCTATTTTTTTTGTGAAATGAGGGAAGATATTGCTTCTAAAAAAGGGGAGCTGTTTTGTTTTTTCTCGAAACTGGGAGTAGTTCATATGCTTGTTGTTTCTCTATATTACAAATATTTGTAATATAGAGAAATATAGACTATTTTTGGTAAAAGACAAGTTTCCTTGGGCATAGGCTCGTTGCGCCTGAAAACATGAGTGTCGCGCTTTCAGCGCTAAAACGTATGTGTTAATACACCCCGCCTTACGGTTCACTACGTGAACCTAAGACGGGGCTTGTATGTTTGAAATCGTAAGCAGAAATCTCTAAAATAGACATATAAACAATATGGCTAAAAATGGGTTGTTTTCGCTTTGTTGCAGTGTAAAATACTGCATTGTGTCAGTTCTGTTTATATTCCAAGTGCATATCGTGCAAAACTATTTTTAATAAAAGGCAGACGATTTGCTAATCTTAATCCAAGATCAGATAGGGAGGAAAGTGGGTGTCTTGTATCAAAAAAATTTTTTAATAAATTAATGGCGTGTAGTGTCAAAGTATTATTTGTTTTTTGTTGTAATTCATAAGCCCGCAAAGTTTTTTCTAATCCAAAATCACGTTTGTTTTTAAGTGCATGAGAAATATGTGTTGATAAGGCTTCTGCGTCGATGAGTCCTAAATTCAAACCTAAACCCGCCAAAGGATGTATCGTGTGCGCAGCATCACCTATCAGCACAACACGTTCTTTAAAATAATTTTTTACGTGTTGAAAATGTAAGGGAAATGAAAGTAAAGGCGCGATCATTTGAAGTTTACCTAAGCGATCTTCAAATGCTGTCGCAAGTTGTAATTCAAAATTTTCTTTATTCATGGTTTTTAAAATTTCAGCGTGTGTGGGATCGGTAGACCACACAATGGAGCAAGAGTGAGAATCTTGTAAGGGTAAAAAGGCTAAAGGACCGCTTGATAAGAAACGCTGATAAGCAGTTTGTTGGTGTGGCTTTTCTGTTTTAATATGTGTGATCAAAGCTTGTTGTTCATAGTCTTTTTCCAGTATGGAAAAATTTAATTTTTTTCTGATCCAAGAGTTTTTTCCATCAGCGCCGACTAAGAGTTGGAATTTTATTTTTTTTCCGTCTTGATTTTGAAGCATGCCATCATTTGAAGATAAATTTATTTCTTTAGCGTGAAAGTCTGTGTAAAAATGAACGTGAGCATATTGCTTTAATTGTTTTAAAAGCAAAAAAGATAAAAGATTATTTTCGACAATATAACCAAGATTAGGCTCTCCAATAGAGAGGCAATCAAACAAGAGTTTTTGGTTTGATTTTTCACTCCATATTTGCATTTTCTTGTAAGCACTTAGCCGTGTTTGTGCTAAGCTTTCCCAAATACCTATTTTTCGAAAAATGTTCTCAGATGCGCGATTGCAAGCACTGACGCGGCTATTATAAGCACAAGGGTTATACTCTAAAGGAGAGAGGGGGGCGTTTTCTAAAACAGCGATATTTAAATGATAGGGCGCTAATAGGTTTGCTAGCGTTAATCCTACGATGCCGCCGCCGAGAATAAGAATGTGATAATCTGTCATGGAGAGACGATGAGAAATCAATATGTGAAAAAAATTATTCTGAGTAGCGTAATTTACATGAATCTTTGTTTTTCTACCACCTTGCCCTTGGCTGGGTCTGCTTCAATAGAAGTGCCTTATCTCAACGAGAAACCGAATTTAGCGGATAAAACTTTGGATGTGGTTTTGGGGCGGCCTTTGCTTGTGGCAACCACTGTTGCAGGAGCCGTGTTATTGGCAGGGACATTGCCAGTGACGATATTGACGCAAAATCCAGGTGAGACAGGAAATGCTTATCTTCTTGCGCCTGAAAGAGGATTCTTTATGCGATGTTTAGGATGTACATTCAATATGGCTGCCTATGAAAAATAATTTAAAATTACCGCGTATAATAGGGCACCGTGGTCTTTGTGCGTATGCGCCGGAAAACACTTTGGCTTCAATCCAAAAAGCGCGTGAACTAGGCTTGTTATGGTTTGAAGTGGATGTGCGCTTGACACGCGATGATGTGGTTATGCTCTTTCATGATGAAACCCTGGAGAGAACCAGTAATGGAAAAGGTTTGTTTCGAGAGCGCAGTCTAGACGAAATTAAACAGCTTGATGCAGGTAGTTGGTTTTTACCAAAATTTTCAAAAGAAGTTATTCCTACATTAGAGGAAGTTTTAGAATTTTGTGGGAAATTAAAAATAAATATTAATTTGGAATTAAAGTTAGAAGATAAAAGCGAAGAACGATTGTGTGCGCTTGTTTTAAAGGAAGTAAGAAAAAGTAAATTAAATTACTCAACTTCTTTTCTCTTATCGAGTTTTTCGCTTGAAATTTTAAAAAAATTAAAAATATTAGACTCCGAAATCCCTTTAGGATGGAACCGAGAAAATTGGAGTGAAGAAGATTTGTTTTTAGTGTCGGGATTAAAGCCTTATTCCCTACATTATCCTGCCGATGTATTAACCGCCGATAGGATTTTGGAAATCAAGTCAAAAGGTATCGCTGTTCTGGCCTATACCGTAAATACAAAATCAGAAGCTGATCGTTTGTTCGCGATGGGGGTGGAGAGCGTGTTCTCTGATTCGATTTCTTCTCTGTGATTTCGATCAGCGAAATTACAGGCTATATTTAATTGTTTGGACGTTTATGGAAATGATCATAACCACGCTGGTTTATTTTTAAGGGTTTGTTTTTTTTGTCTAGGATAATTAATTTTTTTTCTTTCTCTATTTTTCCAATATACGTTAGTGGGCAATTTATTTTTTTTAATTTATTTTGATTTTCAGGGGAAATCGTAAAACATAATTCATAATCCTCGCCACCCTGTAATGCCATTTTCTCCTGCCCTTCTTTTTTTAATTGTGGCGATAAAGGGATTTTATCTAAAAACACTGTTGCACCTTTTTTACTGCTTTTTAAGATATGCGATAAATCTGAAATTAAACCATCTGAAATATCAATGCAGCTTGAGGCAAGCGCTCGTAATGCAATACCGACTTCAATGCGTGCAGTTGGGCGGTAAAGTCGAGATAAAAAATATTTCTTATTTTTATGTTGAGATTTTTCTTTTAATAAAGAAAGTCCATAAGCAGCATCACCCAATGTGCCCGTCACATAAATTAAATCACCTGTTTTTGCAGCTTTACGTGTGAGCGCTTGGTTTTTAGGGATGAAACCATGGGCGTGAACAGTGATGGAAAGCGCCCCGCGAGTGAGATTGCCACCTACCAGTTCAATTTTATATTTTTT
>MGYM01000016.1:10833-33029 GCA_001801745.1 Gammaproteobacteria bacterium RIFCSPLOWO2_02_FULL_38_11 | reverse complement strand
GCATGGCCCAAGCAGGTAAAGCACCCATTGCAGCTAAATCACTTAAGTTGACACTGAGTGCCCTGTAGCCAAGATCAAAAGCGGGCATGTCAGGGAAAAAATGTGTGCCGCAGACGAGGGTGTCAGTGGAGACCACAAGTTGTTGATCCTTCGGGATTTGTAGTACCGCGCCATCATCACCTGCATGAACGATCACATCTCCGCGCTGTGTTTTTTGAGAATGCAATATTTTTTTAATGAGTTCGAATTCGGTCATGTCATTCCAAGATTTTGGCAAAATAGAAATTCTATACCCAACGGACTTCAAGATGCGAGAAATTTACATCTTCATGGGTATAGAGGCTTGATGGGCTCAGAAACATCTTGAAGCGCTTTTAAAATAAGAGGCACAGTGAGATGGATGATCCCTTCTCGGATTGCGTGGAGGCTGTCTTGCGCTTCTTTTTCTGTTTCTTGCGTAAACTGTGATGCAAAAGTGGTGAGTAATTCAGTTACGCGTTCTTGTTGTTTCGTGTATTTTTCTTCTGTGCTCAAAGCGTTGCTTGAATGGGCGTCTTTTTCGTTTTGTGGTGTGAGAAAAACAACATAGGCAAGCATATAACTTAACATCCCTTCTGCATTTTCAATTTGAGATAAACCATGCTCTTTAGTGAATCGGATGAATTGATGTAGATAGTTTTGGTAATTTTTGTTTTTTTCTATGCTTAAAATTAAAGGATCAAACCATTTTTTTAATATCCCTTCTTTATCCATAAGCTTGAGCACCGCTTCAACTGTTTGTGTTTTGAGTTGTGCGCTTAACCATGCAGTAAAATCAGAAAATTTTGAATTATCTAAATTTAATTTTAAATTAATTCTAGAAACTTCAGTTGGCTCCTGCTTTTTTTCAGATGTTTCACTTGAAGCAGCAGGATTATCTTTTCTGGGGGGTGTTAATAAACGCATTGATGAAGTGAATGATGAAGATGTTGCGCCAGCGTCTTTTTGGGATGGCAAACCTGCGGCCTCATCAATTTTGGAAATCACTTCTTCTATTGTTTTTATAGAAGATAAAATTTCTTTTCTTAGGTCTTCAATGCTTTTATATTCTTTTTTATTTTTAGAAAAAATTGCAAGGAGTTTTGTATATTGGGGATTTCGAGTAAAGCTTGGAAAATCTCGGGCAAGATCATCACATTCCATTTTTGCCATCTTTAAAAAGTCATCTAATTTGATTCCCGTGGTTAATTTGCTTGCTAATTCTATGCAATTAATATTAAGGAGCTCCACGCTGATACGAATACGTTGTTGTGATAAAAGGCTGAATTCTTCCCATCTTTTTGAAGGTATGCCGGGCGTTTTTTTTATAAAACCTTTGTTTTCTGCGGTTTTTCTTTTTTCCTCATATTCTTTTGCAGATTTAAAAAGCTTTTCTTTTAATGTGGAAATGGCAATATCAAAATAATTTTTAGAAAAATTTAAAGATTCTAAAATCTCTTGTTTTTCTTTGCTAGGAGAGCATTCATGTAGATAATGAAAAGCCTGATCTATGATTTTTTCTGCTTTTTTAAATAACCAAATAATCTGAATATGTTCGTCGGTGGATTTAAGAAAAGAATTACTTCTTAGAATCAAATTAGATTTTAGAGTTAAAATATCTAAAATTAAATTATAGAGTTTGGCAACATAGAGTTCTTTTTTGAGAGTGTTTGATTGTGGAATGGTTTTCTCAATCTTCTCCACAAGGGCGTCTATGTCCCTTTGTTTGTCTTCTTTCGAAGAATTTTTATTATAAATCTCAAAAAACATTTTTGTGTGGTTATCTAATAATACTTCTCCACTGGAGATGCGGGTGGTTTCTTGAGAACGCTTTTCGTGAGGTTCTTGTTCTTCTGATGTGCTTTCTTTTTCAGGCAGAGTGGAACAAGCGGCGACTTTTTCATGTTTCTTTTTAGAGGGCTTTTGTTGTTTTTTTCTGGAAATTTTTTCTTCCTGGGCTTGCTCCAAGAGTTCGTTAGCCATTTTCTGAGAGGCGGCTTCTTCTGTTTTTATTTTTTCTTCAATTTGTTGTTTTTGATTTTCTAGTATCGTAGAAAAATCTTGTTGAATATCGCGAAAAACATGTAAACAAAGGTTAATGACAGTGGCTTCTTCAAGAAAAGTTTTTTCAAAACTACTTAAGACCATTTCATAAGATAAAATAATTTCTGACAAGTAATTCTTAACAAGCTCGATTTGTCGTGAGGTTTCATCTCTAATGAAAACTTCCATTTCAGATTTTGTTATAGTACGAATGGATTTCAATAATGTACGTCCAACCCCTTCATCGCTTTCTAGAGAAATCTCAAGTGGTCTATCTAGATTAAAATCAACCCTTCCTTTTCTCTTAAATAACATAAAAAACCAAAAACCCATCAAGTGGGCGGTGTTTTTAGCGATAGGGATGTTTTTAAATGGCAGGCTGTTTATGACAAACAATGAGAGCATCCTGAGTTTGTCTGAAAATTTAGAATATCCTATTGCTGTGGATTCGTGAGGGCGAATAAACTCACGATAGAGATTTAATAATTTCATCGATAATTTATCTTCTTGTAATTTCAAGACGAGTTCGTTTTTTTCATCTAAGGTGAATTCTATGGGCTTAGAAAAACAAAAAAAATCTTCAATAAATTTTGCTGTTGTCCTGTTGCACAGTTTGTTTGCCAAATCTAATGTTGTGGTAATTTCAGGAATCTCGGCTGTTAGAACGCCTTCTTTAATTAAAATTCTCGCTTGAGCAAGATTTCTGAGTGCACGATACAATTTATCGAAAAGGATGTCTTTGTTTTTTAAATCGATAAAGAATTTTCTATATCGTTCTTTTAATTCTGGAGAAAATTCCCATATCTTAATTAATACAGCAAGCGCATGCCCAACGATGTGGGGGATGGTTGCGCCAATGATAGTCTCGATGTTTAAAAACGCATGAACGCTTAGCGTATTACGATTCATTCCTAAAGGAATATTTTTTTGACGAAAACGAGAAAGGTCGATGTTAAAAATTAAAGATTCAATCAAAATCGAAAAAATTAGAGGAAATTCTTCATTGACAGAAAGCGTTTTTTTTAAGGTAGGGAAAAAATCTTCTTGTAGTTTTGAAAATAACCTCAGTGCGAAAGTAAGTTTATGTAAATCAATGCTGTGTTTTTCAATCTCATAATATTGGCTTTCGCGAATGTTATCTTCTTGTGTTTTTGTAGAAGCGAAAATTTCAGTGCTTTCCTGTGATTTTTCAAACGAGTTTTTTAGTGAGAGACAATATTTTTTAAAATACAATTCAGAGAATTTTTTGAATGAATCTATGTTTTCTGATAGGTCGATATCATCGCCTTCAGATTTGTTTTGTGTTCTTGTGAGGTTATCAAGTTCTTGGCTGACCTCTCTTACTATATTTTGCAGATCGTCTGACGTTAGTGTATCTGACATAATATGTTTAGTAAAAAATTCAAGCTTTTTTTTGAATACAGTGGGAGATTTTTCGTGTTCTACGCGTTTTGTTTTCGGCATTTCTGTAACCCTTGTTTTGAAAAGCCGAATTTTATAATGATTTTCATTTCAAAACCTTAAGTTATTCTTAATTTTCTAATTTTATTTGTTTGTTAGAATACTCGGCAATAAGTATTAAGGAGGCCTTTATGTTGTTGTGTAGCCGGATGTTCAAGCCCTTTGTTCACGAAGTCAATGTAAGCGGCATAGGTGTCGTAAAGACAGGAGGTATCAGAAATGAAAGGGAAGTGACAGAGTTTGTTTATGCTCGGCCGCCAAAAGATAGTAGCTGGAGTATACAACAAAGAATGGAGTTCTATATTGGGTTACTTCAAGAATTAAAAAAAAGGAATGGAAAGTACTATCTCAGAATACGTAGAGTGGACATCGATATTTTCGAAGGTGTGCTTGCAGCGTCAGAAAGTGGGGTTTACCTAGAAAATGAAATAAGGAGATTAAGGCTTTCTATTATTCCGTTAAACCAAAAAACAAAGGAAAGGGTCTCTGGATATCAATTTCAACGAGAAAGTGATTTAAGTGCTAGCCAGGTAATTTCTGAATTTCAAATGAAGCATCTTGCTGCTATGCGCTCCCTTTCTGTTGAGGTCATTAGGGAGAAGTTTGGCGCACGCTATAATGATCGTGCTATCCAAGCTAAGTTAAAAGAAAGGGAGCGTGTTGCGATATTTACCGCTCGCGATGAAGTTGGAAAAATCGTAGCGACACTTGTAGCCACTGTGCATTTCTGCTCGACACTCGATCGCAAGCCTCAAAAAACAATTTATTTATCTGATCTGATGCTTGATGCTTCTGTTATAAATAAAAAAGAATTTTTATCTTGCTTTATTAACTATGCTTCAGGCGCAATACCTCAAGTTTTTTCTCTTGCTAAAACAGCGACGTTTATGTCGCCTGGAGCAGATGAAGATTCATTGGTTCGCTGTGTCAGGATGCTAGGAGAGGGAAAATCATGTGAGCCTCTTATTCCCTCAAGAGAAAGACTTTATCCCTATTTTGTTGCAGAAGCGGCCAGTTCAGCGGCATCAACACAGGCATTAAAATCAAAATAGTTTTTGATTGAAATTTTCAGTTATCATGAAAGTTATGCTTCGTCTTCATCCGTGAAAAACGCGATTTTTGTAACACTTTGGTTATCGCTTTTTTTCGAGAAGTTATTTATTTTTTTCATATAAGAATTTCCTGTAAGGTAATAGAAAAATATTGTGGACAAAAATGATAGAGGTTGTATCTCTAAAAAATCAAGTATTATATACTTGCTATGGATGGCGTTCCCTCTTTTTTCGCATCGAGAAAATCTTTAGAGACACGCCCTACTGGGGTTTTGTTAATGTGTAAATTGTTCTGAGAGTCAATGAGTAGATTCCTTACTTGAAAGTATGCCACCTGGTGGTATACATAAAAAAGATATAATCATGAGAATTTTTAAAACTAAATTATTTAGCCGTAGAGCAAAAGAGATAGGATTAAATGACGCAGCTTTATTAAAGGCTATAAAAGAAATGTTACAAGGGTTGTATGAGGCTAATTTAGGCGGAAATATTTATAAAAAGCGTGTTTCATTGGGTGGGCGGGGTAAAAGTGGTGGTGCAAGAATGCTAGTCGCGTTTAAAATGCTGGATAAAGCAATTTTTCTTTATGGGTTTCCTAAAAATGAACGTGGGAATATTAATAAAAAAGAAGAAAAGGCATTAAAAATATTAGCAAATTTTTTCTTTAACTATAGTGAAAGCCAAATTGATGATGCGGTAAAAACAGGTGACTTAATAGAGGTGTATAATGAAAAAATCCATTAAATCTTCGAAGAGAAGGGCATTCCAGAAAAAATCTAAGAAAAGTGACATCCTTGCTGTCGTGCATGAAACAGCGAAAAGTTTATATGACTCTGATCTTATGGATGTTAAAACAATGCATTCGTTTGATGTGATGTGTCTACCGTCCGTACGTAATCTAACAGCTAAAGAAATCAAGAAAATTCGTTTACGTGAAAAATTAAGTCAGCCTGTTTTTGCAGGATATCTCAATGCGAGCGCATCCACAGTTAAAAAATGGGAAACAGGTGAAAAACATCCTACGGGGCCAGCGCTTAAATTATTGAATTTGATTGCAGATAAAGGACTCAATGTTCTAGTTTAAGTTTTTTAATTGTTGGATTTTTATATATGACATGCATAAGCTTCTTTAATTTTTTATTTGTTTGTTTTCTGCAGGCAAAAGACTTCCCTGTAATCTAGCTATAAAAGTAGAAATTACTTTACGGCGAGCTTCTTCACCTATGATAGTTTTGTTGTGATGGAAGGCATTAAATAATTGTAGAGGCGTTTGCCCTTTTGAATTTACAGTAGCTGCTTCCACTCTGGGATAAGAAAGCAACGCGAGAATTGTTTCATATTGTCCCGCTTTACAAGCAGCATGTAAGGGAGTGTTACCTTCCGCGTCTTTTGCTGTTACATTCGCGGCTTTTTCTATTAAGAATTGACAAGCTGACGTCTGACCTTTGCTAGCTGCAAAGTGTAAGGCTGTTTGCCCTGAACTTCCTGTTTCATCAAGGCTTGCAGGACGTGCCGCTAATATTTTTTGGAGTTGTTCTAGATTACTATTAGCGGCAGCTAATCTTAGTGCGCTATGATGTTTTGCACCTGCTGCCAAGAGCGTAGCAAGCACTGTTTTTTGGCCTGATAAACAAGCCTCTAATAAACTTACGCCAGTAAAACTTTCTGTTTGTTTTAGAATTTGTTTTTTCTGGCTTGGCGTCAGGCGAGCAATTCTATTTATATCAGCAAGTTCTTTCCTTGTTTGTGCTTGATAAACTTGGTTAAAACAATCCATGAAATCAAGCACATCGCGATTTAAAACTCTTTTTAAAGTTTGAATAGTCTCTTTATAAGAGGGAAGACTGCTGCGGTCATACACATGCGTTGTTCCATTTTCTGCGGTAATTAAGGGTTGGTCATATTGATCATGCATGTAATTTAGCATTGCCATCTCATCTCGTTTTGGATCGACCGTGACGCTTTTAAATAAAGCTCCTAATTCTTGTGCGTTTGTTGTTGTCATATCAAGTGGTGTGCGGCCTTTATTGTTTTGGGTATCAGGATTTGCGCCGGCTTTTAGCAATTGATCTACCATTGTTGTTTGACCATAAGCACACGCATAATGTAAAGCAGTATTTCCTTCATTATCAGCTAAATTAATATTGATGTTAGTGCCGACGTTTTTTTCTTGTATGAGTAAATTAAGCAATGACATATTACGCAATTTGGCCGCAAAAATGAGTGCTGTTTTTTCTTCAAGATCTTTAATATTAAAATCAATTTGCTGTTTGTATTTTTTAGCAAGCTCGATGAACTGACCCACACCGGTAGTATCTTCATTTGCAATCATCAGTAATAAGGGTGTATTTGCGTAAGGATCTTCAGGATGACGGTTTTGACTATTTACATCGATGCTATATTGGAATAATAGTTCCATCCGCTCAAATTGTTGGGTGCGCTCTAGAACAGCCCTATGAAAGGCATTGATACCAAAGAAGTTATCATTAGCATTATCTTTTGTGATTATTTTTTTTAATACGGCAAAGGGTAGATGTTTTTTAAGAGAAGGAATTTCTTCTTCTGACTGAAAAACCCGACCACTTTGTGTTTTTGTATTTTCTGATTTATTCATACTATCGTTCACCTTTATTTAAAGTTGGGATTATTATACTTCTGAAAATAAGTTAGTTCATTAGCAGAGGCTTAAGGTTTTTTTGCGTTATGATTTCATTGACAAATAAAAACAAGTCAAACACAATGTTTTTTTATTTTTTTGAGGATGTTATGCGCGTTCTACTAGTTATATTACTGTTTTTAGGATTCACAGTATCTGCCTTTGCTGTTTGGGATTCGAAAGGATATGTTATGAATTATTCTCATTATCTCCTTAAGCCAACATCTGCAGGATGGCATATCAGCGAGGGACACAAGATATATGAAAATCTACAAATGATAGGTCCAACAAAAGAGCCTTCAGACTATACGCCTGTCTATCCTACCTATGTTATCGGTGTTTCGTTTAACAATGGTTTGAGTGAAGCAGAGGCTATTTATGAGTATTTTGATGAAAACTTTATAAAGCAAGGTGAGTGTTATTTTGAATTTCATACCCGCGATTATGTTTGGGAACCCAGTTTTCGTAATTCTCATTGTACTGGGCCTATTTCCCTATTCACCTATCACAATATGGGTGGTGATAGACCAGATATGTACACGTATCAGTTGCGATAATTGATTTCATCTCTATTCATCACAATTGAAAAAACGAGTTACGCGCTTACAGCGCTGAAATCATAGATATATTGATGTAACCCCACCTTACGGTTCACTGCGTGCCCCTAAGGTGGGGCTAAACTTCGTTGTACGGCTGAATTCTATTAAGAAGTGAGACTAAATATCCCGTTGAAGTTCAAAATGTAACATTTTCTATTACAGTTTGAGACTATTTGGGTATATCTGGGCCTTCACTCTAACAGTCTTTCTATCCCATTTAATAATTGCTCGACCGCTTTGTTTGCCGCCAAGACACCGCCGTAAGGGTCAGCAGTAGGTGCGGTTTCTGTGATTTCAAATGTTTTTGATTTGATAACACGGTGTATCTTTGGATTAATGACTTCTGCAAATAAACAAAGTTGAAAATAACTTTTTTTACAACGAGGATCAAAAACTTGTTCGAATTTGATTAACGTGGTTTTTAAGATCACGTCCACATCTTCAATGCGTGTGTCAGAAACATAAGAAAACATGCGCTGGAGATCCGTCATCAATAAATAATGTAGCTGCGTGGCCGGAGGCGAAACCCAATCATTTTTAGAAAAATAATTGGCTTGGTAAGGCTTGATGAGATATTTCATGTCTGAACTTGCAATGCCAGGATAAACTTCCATGGGCGCAAGATAAATCGATTTCTTGGTTTTAGTTTCCGGTGTGCGTGCGCAGGGGACACTGAGTTCATAACTGGTTTGATCAATGTAAGGCATGGGAGAAAACAAACTGCATTGGCAAAGAACTAAAAGGCAACTTAAAATAAATAAATAAAATTTCATGCGCTATTCTCCAGGGCCCGGCGGCGGAAGTTGCTGACCGCGTAATAAAACTGCAGGATTTTCAGAAATCATTTTTGTGAGTCTTTGGATGTCGTGCGTCGTTTTATTAAGTTGCGCCATCACGGCCGCTAAATCCTCACTGCCCATCGCTGCATTATCTAAAATAACATCTAACTTATTTAAATCTTGTTTTGAAATATTCGCCGTGATGTGATCTAAATTCGAAATAATATTTGAAACCGATTTTCGATTTTCAGGTGTTAAAAGATCATTGACTTTGTTACTGATGTTTTCCGCAGAATTAATTAATTTTGTAAGCGAACTGTCGAGTCTGAAAAATAAAGAAGGTGCGGAATTGATGATGGGGAATTCTTCGCCGGGCAATTTTATGAGAGGGCCTTTGTTGGGGTCTAGCATTTTTAAACCCACGTAACCAATGCCTGTGAGGCCTTGCGTCATCATCGTTGCTGCTGTGCCTGAAGTGATAGGCGTGCCTTTTTCAATGTTCAATACTAAACGTACGCGTTTGGGATTTTGTTTGTCGATGCCAATGTGCGCGACATAACCCACATCCACACCATTGTATTTCACAGGACCGTTTGCATTTAAACCTGAAACGGATTCATTCATGTAAACCAGATAAGGTGTGTAAGATTTCCCTTTTCCTGTTGAAAATATCCAAGCGCCCCACACTATCAAGACGCAAGTGAAGAATAAAACGAAGAAGCCTACAATGAAATAATTAAATTTAGTGTCCATTAGATTTTTCGATGTTTTCCGGTCCGTAGAAATAATTATGGATCATAGGATGAGGATTTGTCGCTACTTTTGCGACTTTTCCAAAATCTAATACCCGTTTTTCACCCAGAAAAACAACAGAATCGGTAATGTGCCAAAGTGTGCGCACATTGTGGGTGACCATGATGATAGTTAAGTTTAGCAAATTTCTTAAGTTTAAAATAAGTTCGTCCAGGCTTGTGACACTTTCTGGATCCAGCCCTGAGGTAGGTTCATCTAATAAAAGTAAATGCGGGTCGAGGATGAGGGCGCGTGCCAGGGCGGCGCGCTTGAGCATCCCGCCGCTTAATTCAGAAGGGTATTTGATGGCGGCAGATTTGGGTAAACCAACGAGAAGAAGTTTTAATAAAGCTAATTCTTCCAGCGCGTTTTGGGGTAAGACAGAGTATTCGTGCAGAGGATACATGATGTTTTCTAGCACGGTGAGCGAGCTAAAAAGGGCGCCGCTTTGAAATAAAATTCCCCATTTTTTGCTGAGTTCTAGATAATGTTGTTCTGTGATATGCGCCATATCATAAGCAAATACGCTGACTTTGCCACGATAAGGTTGTAGTAAACCAAGTATTTCACGGACTAAAGTGGATTTGCCTGAGCCACTGCCGCCGATGATAGAAATGATTTCGCCTTTTCGAAAATTTAAATTAATTTTATCGTGAATGATTTGGTTGCCGAGCACCGTGGTTACATTTTTGAATTCGATGATGTGCTCGTTCATATCTTTAGCCAGCTTAATAAAATTGAAAATAAGGCGTCGAAGGTGATAATCATAAATATTGCTTGCACCACACTGCGTGTGGTGTGGCTGCCAACACTGTCGGCGTTGTGTTCGACTTGTAAACCTTGGAAACAACCGATGCTTGCGATGAGCAAGGCATAGACGGGCGTTTTGACCAAGCCGATGACGTACCAGCGCATCGGTACGACAGCATCAAAACGTTCTATGAAATAACTAAATTTAATATCTAAAATAGAATTTGCCATGATCATGCCACCGAAAATGCCTAAGGCATCTGCCCATACGGTTAATAAGGGGAGGGCGACGACCAAAGCAAATAAACGTGGAATCACAAGACGTTCAACAGGTTTGATGCCCATTGTGGAGAGGGCATCAATTTCTTGATTGATTTTCATTGAGCCTAGTTGTGCGGTGAAGGCTGAGCCGCTGCGACCCGCAACGATGATGGCGGTGATCATCGGTGCAAATTCACGTAATACGGACAGTGCCATGAGATCCACAACAAAAACGTTGGCGCCATAATTTCGTAATTGCAAACCCATTTGATAAGCCAGCACAATGCCAATTAAAAATGAAAGTAATCCTGTGATGGGTAAAGCGTAAAATCCTGCGTTTTGAAGGACATTGCCCAGCAATCGCCATTGTATGTGCCGAGGGTGTCTGGCAAGGTAAAGGGCGGTATAAAATATTTCTCCCACGAAAATAATGAAATGATATAATTCCTTGATGCTTTCAAGAGTGTTTTTTCCGAATTGTTCAATCCAGGGCAGTGTGGCGGGTTTTGGAATTTGAGTGCATTCATTTAATTTTTCAATATTTAAATTGATCAGTGCTTCATGTGTTTTTAAAAAACCATGCAATTCAATTTCAGTGTTTTTTGATTTTAAAAGATTAAAAAGTTTTTTTAAGTGCCAGGTGCCTACGGAGTCGAGTCGAGAAAGCTCGTTTCCTTTTAGGATGATTTTTTTTATGTTTTCCTTTGGCAGTGTATGAGTGAATTCTTCAAGTAAGAGATGTAATCGGTCTTCATGAAGCAGGCACCAATCCCCTGTGCAATGCAGTTGTTGGTCTGAGGCCGAAAAAAAAAGTTGGGGTGAGGCGTGGGTGGGCAATTTTAAGTCCGTTTGTGTGAGAAATAAAAAACATAAAAGAATTATATTCTTTTCTTCTCGTTTTAAAAAGATCTATACCCAACGGACTTCAAGATGCGAATCCTCGCGCGATCCCGTATTCATCTTGCCTGTAAAGATGAGTTAATGATAGCAGGCTTGAATGATGCCTTAAAATTTATGAAATTTTAAAAAATATTAAAAAATAAAAATTTATTGCGCTAGAAAATAAAAAGATTTAACATGCTGGCGTTTCATTGTTGTGTTTGTTTTTATGATTTCGCTTTTAAAAGTAGCCTGGATCAAGCGCCGATAGGCGCGAAGATCCAGGAATAAACTTATCCTGTAATTCGCTGCGCTCATTACAGGCACCATTTTTAAAAAGGAGAATAGCGTCATGTATTTCAAACCAAAAAAACTTGAAACTTTAACACTCCTGGAACTTTTACAAGAACTAGATCCCGAGCAAATTTCACTTCACTTGCACTGTATCAGCGACATTCGATATCAAAAACAGGTAGCACTCGCACTTGAGTCGCATCGCTCTGTACTTTTAGACCAAATGAGTTCAGAAGAACGCGCTGACTTTCTTCTCAAGATGGGAACAGCTTTTTTAGAAAGTGGTTTATATGAAAAAGCACAAACTTATTTTTATGAAGCATCAAGAAATTTTGAGCATGTTCAAGATTTAAATTTAAAAAAATTCATGAGAGCACGATGTCATTTTGGTTGTGCTATTGTGTTTCGTGAATTAAGAAAAGATCACGAAAACGCAAATAAGCATCTGAGGCTATCGGCGGAAATTATAAGTACCGTTAATCAACAAGACTTTAGAGCTCTTAAGTTAAAGGCCGATATTTTTCTGAACCGGGGTATTTTCTCTCTAACAACTCAAAATTATTCTTTTGCAATGATCTATTTTGGCTTAGCTAATATAAGTGCAAGTGCAGGTGAGTTTCCTGAATTACAAGATTTTTGCCTTTCTTTGAGTAGCTATTCAGGTTTAGCTGCAGCGAGAGCTGCTCGGGCAGTAAAAGATAATGAATCTGAAAAAATTGGGCTTTCTGAAACAGCAGAAAAGTGTTTTTTTGATGCGGGAGAAGCTTATCATCAGAAAATTTCAGAAGAAACAACACTTGAAACAGATAGCCAAGACTATATGTTTTATCTTTACCATCATGGCTTGCTATGTGCTGTTAAGGAAAATTATCAAAATGCGATTAACTATTTTGAATACGCCAGCCGTATTTGCCATCAGTGTAATTATGAAGGTCGTCAAAGAGAACGACTTGCGGATGTTTTATTTGATTTAGGGGATGCTTATTTAGAAGAGGATAATCGTAACCTTGCTCGTGCAGCACTGAGAGAAGCAAAAACAATTTATGATGACTTAAAAAACAAACCAAAACAAAAGGCCGTAGAAGATTTGCTGGGAACGTTCCCACAAGCCTCATCTTCGTTGAGATGTGCTTAACTCCGCGCTTTTTTATTTTTTTAAAAAGTGTTACCTATCAAGCCGGTTGCACTCTCTCAGGTCTTCGGCCTGATAGACTGTCATTGCGAAAAAATGCGTCTAAGTAATTTTGAAAAAACCTAGAAGGTTCACGCATTTTTGAAGCAATCTAGCGCACTACTAAATAAGAACTCGGCGCTTGATTGCCTCGAAAAACACGAGGAAGATCTCTCTTCTTTTTGAAACGAGGGGTGTGTTTTTCTCGCAATGACATTTCCTCAGGCCGAAGGTCTGGCAACGAAAATTAAATTTGACTTCAACACAGTAACCTAGCCGTTGTTGTCAGGCCTTCGGCCTGAGGAAATTTCTCCATTTCTCCTTGAGAAAAAAGAACATCCATCAGGTCGAAGACCTGACAGCGTGGAACACGCCTAGCCCAGGGTGAGTTGTGTGAAGCACAACGTAACCCTGTGTATCGAATTCTCCACAAGCCCCAAGCGCTGTAAGCGCGTAACGCTTAAAAAAAATTAAATCTTGACTTCAATACAATAAGCACATTTCCCTGCGCTTTGTTATGGGCTATTTTTATTTTTTTCTTCTTTTCTTAATTCTTTAGCCACTTTGTCCAAAATACCATTTACAAATTTAAATCCTTCTACAGAGCCAAATGTTTTTGTTAATTCTAAAGCTTCGTTGATGATGACTTTGTAAGGGATGTCTTTTCGATAAAGTAACTCATAAGTTCCAATATATAAAATCATTAATTCAACCGGATCTAAATCTTTAAGAGGACGATCTAAAAAAGAAGTAAATTGAGTTTGTAATTCTTCTAAATGCAAAGGGATGTTTCTCAATAATTCACTAAAATAAGTTTTGTCAATTTTTTTTGTGGCAGTGTGTGTCAGAAATTGAATTTCAATTTCTGAAATGTTTTCTTGCGCTAAGTGCCATTGATAAAGCGCTTGCACTAAAGCAAAACGCGCTTTGTGACGAGCAGCAAAAAGGATACTGTTGTTATTTTTCATCTTTTTCGCTTTTTAATTTTTGAATTTCTTCATTGAAGGCGTGAATGTCTTGAAAGCTGCGGTAAACAGAGGCAAAACGTACGTAAGCAACTTCATCCAGGGCGCGTAACTCTTCCATGACCCAGTCTCCTAATAATTTGGAACTTATTTCACGTTCACCACTGGCGCGTAAGCGGTGAATTAAACGGGCAATGATTTCTTCAATTTGTTCTGTGCTGATAGGACGCTTTTCTAAGGCTTTCACCAAACCGGAACGTAACTTTCCTTCATCAAAAGGACTGCGTCTGTTGTCTCGTTTAATAATGCGAGGTAAAGCTAATTCCGGCGTTTCAAATGTGGTAAAGCGTTCATTGCACTGGGTGCATTCTCGGCGCCGACGTACTTGCCCACCTTCTGCAGCTAGACGTGAGTCTGTGACACGCGTGTCGGGTGTGTTGCAGAAAGGACAGTACATATTAAAAAAATCCTTATGAGGACTTGTAAACGGGAAAATTACCGCAAAGCGTTTTCATTTCAGTGCGTATTTTTTCTTGTAAGCTTTGATTTTTAATGTCGTCTAGGATATCACAACAACAGTTTGCAATTCTAATCACTTCTGCTTCTTTCATGCCGCGGGTGGTGACAGCAGGGGTGCCCATGCGCAGTCCGCCCGTGATGAAAAAGCTGTTTGTATCGTTGGGGACACTGTTTTTGTTTGCAACGATATAGGCTGCTTCCAGCGCATCGTTGGCTTCTTTTCCCGTGAGATTTTTGGATAATAATGAAATTAAAAATAAATGGTTGTCCGTACCGCCAGAAACAATGTCATATCCTCGTTTTGTAAATACATCCGCCATGGCTTTGGCGTTGTTGATCACTTGTTGTTGGTAGACTCTAAATTCAGGTTGGAGCGCTTCTTTGAAAGCAACCGCTTTGGCTGCGATGATGTGCATCAGGGGGCCGCCTTGCGTGCCAGGAAAAATCATTGCATTGAGCTTTTTTTCAATGTCGTTGTTCGCACGTGCGAGGATAAGTCCACCGCGTGGGCCACGTAATGTTTTATGCGTGGTGGAAGTCGTGACATCTGCGATTTGCACCGGAGAAGGGTATAAGCCCACCGCAATTAAACCAGCGACATGCGCCATGTCTGCAAGAAAATAAGCGCCCACACTGTCAGCAATCGCGCGAATTCGCGCCCAATCGACGATGCGCGAATAAGCAGAAAAACCTGCGATGATCAATTTAGGACGGTATGTTTTTGCTTTTTGTTCGACTTCATCATAGTTGATTAAACCCGTTTTAGGATCGACACCGTAGGTCTGAGCATGAAATAATTTTCCTGAAAAATTTGCAGGAGAGCCATGCGTCAAATGTCCGCCCGCTGATAAATCCATCCCTAAAATTGTATCGCCGGGTTTTAACAAGGCAAAATACACAGATAAATTGGCAGAGGATCCGGAGTGAGCTTGTACGTTTGCAAAGGCTGCACCAAATAATTTTTTGACGCGGTCAAGGGCCAGTTTTTCTGCTTTGTCGACAAATTCACAGCCGCCATAATAACGTTTGCCAGGATAACCTTCCGCATATTTGTTTGTGAGAATGGATCCTTGCGCCGCTAACACAGCGGGACTGACGTAATTTTCAGAGGCGATTAATTCGATGTGCTCTTCTTGGCGTTGTAATTCTTGTTCTAATACACTTGCGATTTCAGGATCATATTTTTGAAGTATTTTAGATGAGAACATTGTTTTTCCTTCTACAAAACTTCTTGTGGATCAATTTCGATGATATACCGTACGCGTTTTGAAAACGTAAGTCCATCCAAGGAGGGAATTATTTTATTTAAAAAATCATGTAATTGACTGCGTTTTGCCGCCTGAAAAGCCAGCTGTGCTCTGAAATAACCGGCGCGTTTTTCCATGAAAGCCGCAATGGGGCCCATCACATTAATGGGAGATTTTATTTTTTTTGAAAAAGTGGCAACATCGTTTAAAAAGGCAAGAGGGTAACTTGCATTTTTGCTTTCAGCGCGTAAAACCGCTAGAAAATGATAAGGGGGAAGTTTGGCTGAGGCTCTTTCATTTAAAGCATGCTTTGAAAATGAAAGATAACCTTCTGAAATTAAAATATTAAAAATAGGATGTTCGGGAAAATGTGTTTGTATTAAGACTTCGCCAGGATTACAAGCGCGTCCTGAGCGTCCTGCCACTTGCGTGATAAGTTGGGCGATACGTTCTGTGGATCGAAAATCATTACTGCTTAAACCCACGTCGATATCTAAAATAGCAACCAAAGTAACATTCGGAAAATGATGTCCTTTCGCTAACATTTGTGTGCCCACTAAAATGTTTCCTTGGCCTTGTTGAACTTTTTCTAATAATCCATTTATCGCGTTTTTTTTTCGTGTGCTATCGCGATCAATGCGAAGAAGTGTTTCTTCTGGAAATAATGTTTTGAGTGTTTCTTCTAATTTTTGTGTGCCTTGGCCTAATAAAATTAAATTTTGATGTTGGCAAGAAGGGCAGTGCGTGTAAGGCTTGCATTCATAATGGCAGTGATGGCAGCGTAAACGCGCAGGGGTGTGATGGTAGGTCAGACGCGCATCGCATCGATGACATTTTGCCAAGAAACTACATTCAGGGCACAGTATAGAAGGAGCATAACCTCGTCGATTTAAAAATAATAATACTTGGTTTTTTTGAGCGAGGTGTTTTTTTATGGCGTCGATCAGAGTTTTAGATAAACCGGCGGTGAGTGATTGTTTTTTTAAATCGATGAGTTTGATTGAAGGTAAGCTTGCATTGCCTGCGCGTTGATGTAAGCCGAGGAAATGATATTGTTTGAGGTGAGTGTTATGTAAACTTTCAAAAGAGGGCGTAGCGGAGCCTAAAATAATGGGAATATTTTCAAATTGCGCGCGTACCAAACTTAAATCGCGCGCAGAATAACGAAAACCATCTTGTTGTTTGAAAGAAAGGTCATGTTCTTCATCGACGATGATCATCCCTAACTTGGGTAGCGGCGTGAAGATGGCAGAGCGTGTGCCGATGACGATGGGTGCCAGGCCTTCTTTAGCTAATAACCACGATTTTAATTTTTCATTATCACTTAAGCCGGAGTGTATGACAGCGATGGGCACAGAGAAGCGCTCTTGAAAGTGTAAAAGTGTTTGAGGGGTTAAACCAATTTCTGGTACAAGCACTAAAATTTGTTTTTGTTTTTTTAAAAGTGCATCGATCATCTGTAAATAAATTTCTGTTTTTCCGCTGCCGGTTACGCCATACAATAAAAAAGGTTTAAAACCCTCGGTGTGTTGAAGTAAAATGTGGAGTGCTTTTTGTTGTTCTGAATTTAAAGACAGGGGTTCTTCTTGTTTTGTAAAAATATTTTTTTCGGGAGTTTTTAAAAATTTATTTTGATAATAAAGAAGGGTTTTGTCTTTACGTAATGCGGCGGGTAAACTTGCTGCTAAGACGTCGCCCAAAGGACAATGGTAATAATTGCTGGCCCACTGTAAAAGTTTCATTAAGGTGGGAGAGTGAAGGGGGGCATCATCCAGAGCATAGGAGATCGATTTTAGTTTTTTGCGTGTAGAATCGCTTTCTGGTTTTTCCCCTGTGATGACACCGATAACCTGTTTTTTTCTTAAAGGCACTTTAACGCGAAGCCCCAGAGGGTTGTCAGGCAAGGTGCAGTCCTCTGGTGCTAAATAATCCAGTGGCGTAGAGAAAGGGCCGGGCACGGCCACTTGGAAAATTATTTTTTTGTGTTCCATACTTTAAATACTCTTAAAATGCTTGAAGGCGTGAGAATGAACAAAGATGATATTGATGTCGTTAAACGAGAAATTGTTTACGAAGGCTATTTTAAGATGTTGCGATACAATTTGAAATACCGTTTATTTTCGGGGCAATGGAGTGAGCTCATAAGTCGTGATTGTTACAATCGAGGGAATGCGGTTTGCTTACTATTATATGATCCAATTCATGATACAGTGGTTTTAGTTGAACAAATACGGATAGGCGCCATTGAGTATGAGTTTGATCCTTGGTTATTAGAGGTGGTGGCGGGCTTAATTGATCGTGATGAGCCAAAAGAAATGATCGCCAAGCAAGAAGCGCAAGAAGAAGCGGGCATTGACGTCTCAGAGGTGCATTATATTTTTGATTTTTTAACTTCAGCAGGTGCATCCACGGAGCGGGTTTATTTATATTATGCGTTGATAGATGCAAGCAAGGTGGGTGGGATTTTTGGCTTGCCTTCCGAGCATGAAGATATCAAAGTGCATGTTGTTTCAAGTGAAAAAGCTTTTCGGTGGGTGAGAGAAGGAAAAATCAAATCTTCCATGACGATTATTGCTTTGCAATGGTTGGCGTTAAATAAAGAAAATCTGAAAAAAAATGATAAATAAAATTAAAAGTTATGTCCTTCGTCAGGGCCACATGACTTCTGCGCAAAAGCGTGCGCTTGAAACTTTGTGGCCGCACTATGGTTTATTGCTTTCAGATGGAAAAATAAATTTTAAAAAAATTTTTGGAAATAATCACCCTGTTATTTTAGAAATTGGATTTGGCATGGGGCAAGGTTTATTAAACTTGGCGCAGCAAAATCAAAATTATAATTTCCTGGGTATTGAAGTACATCGTCCGGGTGTGGGAAGATTGTTTTTAGATTTACAAAAAAATTTAATTTCAAATGTGCGTGTTTACAAAGAGGATGCGGTAAATGTTTTACAAACATGCATTGAAGATAATTCATTACATCGAATATTAATTTTTTTCCCTGATCCTTGGCCCAAGCGGCGGCATCACAAACGGCGATTAATTCAAGCTTCATTGCTTCTCTTGCTTTATCAAAAATTAGAATTTCAGGGTGAAGTCTATTTAGCGACGGATTGGCAAGCTTATGCGAATGTGATGTTAGAGGCATTTCAAGGCGTGCCTGGATTTGAAAATCAATCGCAAAATGATGGATTTATTATTCGGCCCTTATGGCGTCCTGAAACAAAGTTTGAAATGCGGGGGAAACGCTTGGGGTATGGGGTTTGGGATTTGTGTTTCAAGAAGACTTAAGAATTTCTTAAGCTATCTGGATTATACTTTAAATAGTTAAAGATGGCGCTAAAATGACGCCATGAAAAAATACGTGTGAGGAGAGAGCAATGGCGATAAAAGTAGGGGCATTACCCACAAAACATCGATATTTATTTCAGCTGAAAGCGCAAAAAGCATTTGCCAATGTATTGAAAGAAAAGGCCGAAGCATTCAAGCAACATCAGCAACATACAGGTTTCACTGCTGTATGTGAAAGAATCCAAAAATTGGCAGACCCCACAGAAGGGACAGTTGATCTAGCGCCGTTAGAAAGTTCGTGGAAAAATTTAAGAGAAGAGATAAGTAAGGTTGATGAGCTTCATGGATTATTGGCAGGGCTTGATCACTACGATGCTGCTTTTGATGGAATGAAGTCTGCTTTACAAGAAACAGAAAAAAAGAATGTGATGTTAGAGGGAACGACAGAAGAAAAAGAAGCGCAGTTAAAAAGAGAAAGGGAATTGCCGATCAAACCTGATTTAACGGAAGAAATGGGATTTTTACCAACGGATGAGTATATCGATGGTGTTAACCAGGCATTTACGTCTGCGGAAAAAAGCTTGGCGCTTGCTAATGAAGAAATAGGGACATGGCTACAGGTTCAAGAAAGAGAAAAGCAAACTCGAGCTCAAACACCGCCTGATCAGCAGCAGGTAGTAGAGGTAGCAACAATATCAAGCGATTTGAAAATCGCCCAACTCAAAAAAGATCAAGAAAGTGCTTTGATGGGGCTAGCAGAGGAAGCAAATAGAAATTTAGACAATAAGCGAGAATATTTGCAACAACAAGTATTTGCTGCGAAAGCCTTGGATGAATCCTCGCTTTTTCATATGGATCCGGCAGGACTGCTTAGCAAACGAAGGTTTGAATTTAGCATGCACAATTATATGAGGCTTCATGGCAGCCGGCATCGTTGGTTTGGTGTTAATCGAGGACTTTGGAAATTAAGATCAGATCTTCATGAGAATAAAGATGAAGATGGATATTTTACGAAGATAGGTAATGCTGCGAGGGGATGGGGCGCTGGAGAAAAGCAGACAGTTGTTATCTCGGTATCAGGGGATGGCGGAGAATTAGTTGCGAAGTTATCAGGTTATGGGGGAAAAGGCGCGGGTGCTGAAACACCAAAAGAGCAAAAAAGAATATTAGAAAAATTGGTTGCCTTGCAAGCGGAGTTAATGAGGGCTCAGCGTCAGAAAGACGGAAGATCGTTGGATTTACGTAATGCAACTTTATTTTTGGATTGCCCTTCTCATTTACAAGATTATGCAATGGAGCTTGCTGCCAAACACGGGTTTGGGGAAATTAAAGCCTATTATCAACGCGACAAAGAAGAACGAAAAAAAGATCCGCATTATGAATTAGGAACAAATCTTGAGGAAAAATACAAAGGACAAATAGAATTTTTCAATCAAGAGGCATACAAGAGCAAAGTCACGAAAGTACAGAAAGAACTTAAAGAAGAAGCGCATGGGCGCTATGAAACATCGCATGCTGCCGGACGCGAAAAAGCGTACGGGATAAGAACGGGTGACGTTGTTGATCTTAATATAAAAAGCACGGAAAGGACGTTGTTACTGGACAACGGAAAATTACAAAATCCAGCTGATTTTATGAATGCGAGCGCCTCGCAACAAGATGCGTGGTTGAAGGGGGCCAGCCCTGAGCAGCTCCGTGCTGTTTTAGCGTTTGAAGATGAAGCGGGTGTGTTTGGTTTATCACTCGAGCATCGTCGAGCAATATTTCAAAAATTATCTACCGGTCAGCAAGCTGCTGTTCTAGGTCATTTTGTTCAAACAAACCAACATAAGGGTCCATTGCAGTTTGAGGATACGCGTTTAGTTTCGCAGCTATTAGAAGGCATGGCCGGTGACAAGGCGTACGGGACCTTGTTAGCGATAGCTAAAGGGGACAACGCGGTGCTTCAACACATTTTGGAATCGAAAAAATGTGATGAGCCAAGGCAGTTAGGGCTAGGCCGTCAGTTCATGCGCTGCTTGTCCGGTGAGGCACAAGCAGGGGTAATAGAGCGTGCTTCGGAAAGAAAACAAAATGTGTTTGATCATTGGTGGGGATTGATGGGGGCGCCAGGGCAGAGTAGACGTAGGGTGAATTTGCGTGAAGAGCTCGCCTTGGATTTGGATATCACTTCAGAAGATGCAAAAAAATTTAATGATGTTAATGCTACACCGTTAGCGCAAGCTGAAATTTTGGATCGTATCGTGATGCGTTACGAGGCAGACAAAGCAGGGGACAGAAAGATAAACAGGCAGCACATTGGAGACGTCTATAAATCGTTTTATGGATTATGCAATGGTTCTGATACAAACAAGGTAGTGGAAGTCTTTAATGCGTCGCCGCATCCTGAAAAATTAGTTTCTCATTTTTTAGCGCAACAAGTCAGACCGGAGAACCCGCATCCTAAGTCGTGGGAGAGTATGAGGCAAAAAGCGGGTGAAAATGCCAATACAGAGCATCGACAGAAGTATGTTAATAATATTTTATCATCCGAAAAGTTAAACAATCGTGCGCGTGCGGCGTTTATAGACGGCTTAATCCAATCGCAAAATCAAGCTGTTCCACCTGCAGGAAATCAAAATATTGCAGCGACGGCGCAGGATGCGCAGGCAGCATGGAAGGCAAAAAAAAGTGAAGGTGAAGCATGGTTTGCTCCGCAGATACGGGCTTATATCGGCAAATGTTTAGATGGGGGTGCGGGTGGGGAAGTGGGAGTCGCAAACACTACGCAGTTAGCGCATGTATTATCGGCTTTACCGCCTGAGGGAACATCACGAAATACATTTCGTGGATTAATTGAAGTTGAAGTCATGAAGGATTGGCGAAAAGCAAAAGAAGAACAACAAGAAGGGCAGCCACAAGGACAAGCACCAGCGATGGGCTTGATGGCGCTTTTGCAAGAGGTGAGTGCTGATACTGGGCTAGTGCGAGCGAAAATAAACGAATCAAGGAACGAAGAAGCACAGTTGGACGCATTAACATCTTTACAAGAGATGCTTAAGTTGGAAGCTAGAGATAACCAGGCATTAACAAGCGCAGAACGTAAGGTGACTCAAGCAGAAGAGCAAGCTGATGCGGCTAGTGCCAGTGATGCTGATGCGGCGATTGAAGCGTGGGGTCATGCGGTAGACGACCTTGTTAAAGTAAAAAAAGAAGTGATGGATCGATTAGTGACGCGAGTGACGACAGAACAATTAGAGATATTAAAAGAGATATCACGGGACCCTTCGGCGCAAGAAGATGGAAAACTGGCATTACAAACATTTATTAATAAAATAGAAATCGAGCGGAACTTGTTGTTGCAAATATCCGATCCCAGTTTGATGAAAGCCTGGGTGGGAACGTATGACGAAAAGCGGTTTGCACAGTTGTCTTCTTTCTTA
>MGYM01000016.1:10288-10803 GCA_001801745.1 Gammaproteobacteria bacterium RIFCSPLOWO2_02_FULL_38_11 | reverse complement strand
AATTTTGCTGGTGTGTTGTTGGAGGCGGCGCAAGCAGAAGATAAAAGAAATCCTCAGCAAGCACAGTCTGACTCTGCAGTGATGAAAATTTTGAAATTATCTGAAGCTGATGATAAGCGTGAGCTTTTGCATCATTTTGCTAAGAACTACCATTCGTTAGCAGCCGAGAATAAAACGCTGTTTAAAAACTATATTCTTGAGAAAGCGCCGCATGAGATTAATGACAAGATATCGACTTTTGCAACCCTATTAAATCAAATGGAAGGAAAAGAAGTAAAAGATATAGAGGAGAGAAATAATTTCTTCAGGCTAATAGAGAATGTTTTTGATGTGCAAGCTCAGAAGGGACCTCTTCCTGTTGCTTCTTCTTCTGCTGCGCCCCCTCCCCCTCCTCTTGCTGGAAAAGATGAGATGCAGCATTCTCTGTTTCAGAAACTTGAAGCGGGGGAAAAGAGGAAAGAGTATTTTGAATATTTGTGGAATCATCAAGATTCGGCAGTGATTAATATATTAAA
>MGYM01000016.1:10086-10252 GCA_001801745.1 Gammaproteobacteria bacterium RIFCSPLOWO2_02_FULL_38_11 | reverse complement strand
AGGAAAAGAAGAAGAAAAACAAGGAGAGATTTTAACAAACTTGGCAGACAAGTTTGGAAAAGAGCCTGTGGATCAGCTTAAATTACTGAGTGTTATTGTCGACGTAATAGCGCATCAAAAATTAGAGTCTACACAGCAGGTGACTGCGAAAAAAGACGCGATTACT
>MGYM01000016.1:0-10028 GCA_001801745.1 Gammaproteobacteria bacterium RIFCSPLOWO2_02_FULL_38_11 | reverse complement strand
TACCGAAATTAGAGCCTGCAGAGGCAGCGGCGTTGTTAACCTTGCCAGATAGGAAGCTAACTTCCGAGCAGGATAAGAATTGTTTAAATATATATAAGCTAAAACGACCGGAGTTAGGCGATGCTTTAACGCAACTCATTTCTCCTACTGCTGCTGCGGCTCCTTCTGGCGCTGCTCCCGCTCCTTCTTCTGCTGCCGCTGCCGCCGCCGCCGCTGCCGCCGCTGCCGCCGCCGCAGTGGCCCCTGTCACGCCGCCGCGGGCTGCTGATGATTCTCGAAATTCAAGCGGCAGAAGCAGCTCTGTGCAAGGAGGTGATGATCTTGACGTCCCTAGGCGCCCCAGCAGCGCTGGGTCATAAAGAAAGTGTATTTTTAAGCTTATCGTGAGTGAGGGCGGGGTATTGTGTTTGCAATGCCTTTCTTCCTGAAGAAGCAGCTGTCGTCAGCCAAGCCTCCATGGCTTTTAGCTTCTCGCTTCGAGAAAAGAATTGCGGTAAGCCATCTAAACTTAAAAACAAAAACTGATGATGTTCTCGTTTGTTCTGATAGCGATTGACGTAATAACAAAGTATTAAACTAAAATGGAATATTTCTTTTGCGTCTGTGCTGAGCTTCTTTTTTTCTAAATAATCTTTTAGATTTTGTATGAATTCATGAGAAATTTTAAATTTTGGATTTTCATCTAAAAATAGATTAATGCTGCCCACCTCAGCTTTGCTCAAGCATTCTTTTTTTGCGGCATTGCATAAACTAAAATTATGATCCTCGCGGGAAGCAAGCGTGGTTTGTGTAATATACATCTTGAATAAACGAGAAATCAAAATGCGAGTGAGCATGTTATCTTTATTAGTTAGCGTTAAATCCAGTGTTATTTCTTCATTTTGAGGCAGGATATTAAACTCGGCGTCTGCATCCAACAGTGCTTCAACCCAAGGGAAATTCTCAAATTTTCTGAAGAAGTGTAAAGCGACGGTGTAATTTTCAGGAGAAAGCGTGTCTCTGTGAGTGTAAGTTTGCGTGAGTGTTTTTATTTCCTTGTCAAGTCCATCAACAAATTTCATGAGCGGTGATAACAGTGAAAACCATTTTTTATAATCTTTTTTATTTGCATAGTTGTTAACATAAGAGCTGAGAAAAAAAACAAAATAAAATATCTTTTTTAATTCAAGGTCGGTGTTCTTTTCTAAATAATCAGTTATGTCGTCAAAGAAGGCTTGGGGTATTTTGAAGTCGGGGTTTTGATTTAAGTATTGATGGATCTCATGTAAATTTTCTTGATTCAAAGAGCCTCGTTTGAGCGCCTCATGTAAAGCGGGGAAGGTGGTGAAGGGGTGAGAAAGGAGTAGGCGGATTATTACAAGTCTTTGGGTTTGATTGTGATAGTTGTGTTTTGCAATACTTTTTTGATAATAATCCAGCGTGATATCTAACGCTGTTTTGCCTTCATTGTCTCTGAGGTCAATTCGGGCGCCTTCATCAAGGAGGAATTGAACAGCTTGAGGGTTGTTTTTTCCTGCGGCAGTCATGAGAGCGTTCCAACCATCAATATCTTTGGCAAGCGTATCGAGCTCGAGCTTTGCACCCGCGTTAATTAAAAGCGTCATGCCTTCTTCGGGATCAGCGGCATATCTAATGAGATATAAAAAAGGCGTCCATCCCCATTTGCATAAAGCGTTAGCCTCGGCACCTGCCCCCAGTAGTTTTTGAATCATCGCGATATTGCCGCGACATGCAACCACATGCAGTGGGCGCTTATTATAGAGGTTAGGCGTGTTCACTGTGGCTGAAGCCCCTCGAAGAAGAAGTAAAGTTATCATTTCCAGATCGCTGAATTTTGCTGCCATGAAAAGTGGCGTGTTTTTGCAGTTATCTATTTCCATTGCGCAATGAAGTGTTTCAAATTCAAGAAGTTTTTCGACAGCCTTGTGATTACTGTAATGTAAGGCGGCGCTGAGCGCCTTTTTTTGTTCTGTGAAATTGTTTATTAAATAAGGTTTGATTTCGGTATCCCAATTTTTGTAAGCATGTAGTGCAATCATCCACCCTATTAAATTTAAATTAAGTAATATTGGATTTTCTGCAGTGAGGCGTTCTTTTATCTTTAAAAAAAACTCCTTGTTTAGCACAAGGTTTCCTCTCTCAGTTAATACCATGAGAGCATTTTTGTAATGGATTGTTTCGTAATGATAGTTTGTAAGTAGGTTGGGATATTTTTCAAAATAGCGACAGAGTTCATCAAATGCTTCAATACACTCTTGCCCGTGTCTCATGATAGAAAAAATTCTTTTAATTTCGGGGAGTATTTTTTGATAGAGCTCGTCAAATTCTTTAATGAATTCTTCTGGTATGTTCGTCATGAAAGGGAAAGCTTTTTTAATTTCGGGGATCATTGCCTTGTCGCAATGTTCTTGGAAGTCAGGGAGGTCTGTATTTCTTTTTTCATAATAGGTTTTAAATGTTGCTAAAAAATCTGTTTTTGTATTTTTTGGAACGGTGAGCCAAGGGAGATCGGTTTCTATTTTTCTTCTCCAAAGTAAATTATCGCGCGTCACCCTGCACCAGGTTTTACTAAGCGCACCCATGTGTGCAACTGTTTTAAAGGGCAGATAGCCTAGTATTTCAAGTTTCAGTTCATCAGGTAAAGCGTCGAGAGAAGTTTTTACAGGAGAGAAAACAAGAGGTTTTTGTGGAGTAGATGTAGATGATGTAGCCTGTAATGAGCTTTGCTCCTTACAAGAAACAGGTTTTGGAGATGAAGTGTTTGTAGATGCAGGTTTGGTGTGAGAAGCGAGTGGTGAAGGGAAGGCTTGTCTGCAAAATGCGACGATATCTGCGTGGGAGGAGGATAGGGGCTTTGTCATGATGTCCTCGAGATTTCAGTTTTTTAAAATTTAGAACAATTTTCAAAAATTATCAATAACTTATTTCAAAATAGAAATAAAAAAAGTCTTCCCGCCTTCTTTTTTAAATTTTATATTAGGGACATGCCCTAGAGTCTGTAACTCGCTGTGCTAAGTTATAAAGAAGTAAGAGGCTTTGATCATTGCAGGAAAAAAAGTTTAACCTTTCCTTAACTTTTTGGGTTTATAATATAAGGAAGGGGAGACGAATAAGCTATAATACAATCATTATTAAGAGAATCTTAAGAGGAAAACAAAGAGCTATGAAACTGAGCGCACTATCGAAAAAAAATCGCATTCTATTTCAATTAAAGACAATGGAATCTTTGTCGGAAATGATATTGCGCATAATAGAAGACAGAAGTGGAGAAAAAGATTGTGAATTTATCTTCACAGAACATAAAAGAAAAATAAAAAAATTAATGGAGGAAGTAACAAATGAGACTGATTCAGAAAGATTAAAAGTATTATATTCTAGAACTGAAAAAAGATGGGGGGGCTTGAAAGATGACTTTTCAAGATTGCTGGCGGGGCCCACTTTAGCTTTAAAAACGTATGATGCTATTTTTGAAAATTTAGAGATTTTTTTGCAATCCTCAGAGATAAAGCATGTGATGTTAGAAGGTGGGGACGAAGAAAAACAAAAAATGCAGGAAGAATTTTCAAAAAAAGGAAAAATATTCGGAAATACAAGGGCGAATTTACATGTTCTGGCAAGCGGCGCTGATACCGATAAAATCTTATTGCCTGACGGGCAATATGTCGAGAGAGTTGAACTTGCGTTTCAAACAATACAACAACAATTAAAGAAAGCGGATGAAGAAATTAAATCGTGGTTATTAGCGCAGTCCGCAGAAGAAGCGCAGCAGATTTCAGACGAAGAGCTAGCACAACTGCGTCTTAAAATATTTCAAAACAAACAAAAGGAAGCCTTAGAAGCATTGGAAAAAGAGGCGATGCGTAATTTGAGAGAAAAACAAAATAACTTAATGGGGCAAATGATAGCAGCAAAAAGTTTGGAGGAAACATCTTTAAATAAATTCCAAACGATGACGTTTTCTCCGGGTGTGATGGTGGAGTTTTTCAATTCCGCCACAGGGCGTTGGAAATTAGAAGAAAAAGAGAAGGCGCTAAAACAAGGTAGAGGCGTATCGACGAGTTTTTGGGAACGTTTCAAAGGGAATACTTTAAAAATATTCATAGGGGGAAATGGAGAAACAGAAGGAAAATTGTCAGGGTATGAAAATAAAAAAGGTGCGGGCGCTGATAATCTTGAAGATCAAAGACGAATATTAGAAAAGGTTATTTATTTGCAAGCACACTTGATGCGTTCTCAGCGTAAAGAAGGGGGGTTGGAGAGCGTCACCTTGTTTGTAAACTGTCCTAAAGAATTAGAGAAAGATGCAATGAAGTATGCGGCCAGACAAGGATTTGGAAAAATAAAATCTTATCAACAATATGATATTGAACAGAAAGCCCAGGATATGTTTCATGAATCTGGAACACTCTTAGATAAGAAATATGAGGGGCAGGTTTCTCATTTTTCAGAAAAAGATTACCAATCCATTAGGGGCACAAAAGACAGTGTAGAAAAACGCTATGAAAGTTGGCATGCCACCGACGTGCGAGATATCTATGGCATGCGTGAAGGCGATGTGGTGGATTTGGGTTTGGAGAGTCTTGACCCTGCTTTGGAATTGCAAAGACAGCGTTTAAAAAATCCTGCTTTATTCATGGGGACAGAGGAATCCGAACAAAAGAAGTTGCTAAAACAAGCCAGTCCTCAACAGATTTATGCTGTTTTAGCTTTTGACTTTTCTGCTCATGATGAAGTGCCGGGGTTGGAATTATCATACCGCCAAACGATATTCAAAGAATTAAGTATAGGCCAGCAAGCGGCTGTTCTGGGATGCTTTGTTGCAAAAGAAATAAAACCTTCTTCGATTGATCTTCAAATCAAAATGCCGATTCAATTTGAAAATCCTATTTTAGTTTTAAAAATATTAGAGGGGATAACAAGCGAACGGGCATATGAAATCATGTTAGCCATGGCAAATCACGACAATATTATTTTGCAATCTATTGTAGGGGCGGCAAATCAGGAAGGCTTAGCGCGTCAATTCATGCGCTGTTTGTCGCAAGAAAAGCAAAATTATATTTTGGATCGTGCGTCAGAGCGTAAACAAAATTTATTTGATCTTTTATCTTCTGCGCGCGTAGGTCCTTTGTCTCAATATTTAAGAAAAAATAAATTACGCGAAGCGATGGGTTTGGACATTGATATCAATGGCGAGGACGCCAATAAATTTAATGATGACAAAACACCTGTTTTGATACGTGCAGAAATACTGGATCGTGTTGTGATGCGTTATGAGGCAGGGGATGAACGATCCAATCGACATATCCGTGCTATTTATAAGAAGTTTTATCAATTGTGTGAGCCTAAAATTAGCGATGACATGATTGCGATATTTAATGCATCTGCGCATCCGGAAAAGCTTATGTCTTGTTTTCTAATGCAAAAAGATTTCCCTTATCACAAGCATCCTAAATCCTGGGGAAAGGCTCAAGCGATGTGGGCAGAAGAAAACAAAGAAGAGAAAGCATCAGCGTATATGACGAGATTGTTATCTTCAGAAGATCTCAGTATGCAAACGCGAGCTGTGATTTTAAGTCAATGGATTGCCTTGCATGAAAATGCCATAAACAGCGCTATTCAAGCTAAAGCTAGGGCAAGCGATGCGACTGCGCCTCCTCATGAAGTAAATGAGCAAGACCCCTCTGCGCCGATACATTTTTATATTCTGAATAATAGAAATAAGTTGCCATCCCTTGCCTGTTTATTGGCGCTTTTACCTGCAGGAATCCAAAATAAATTTTCCAAATGGATTGTCGCTGAAATCGCAGGACCTCGTGCAAGTAAAAATGAAATTGCAAGCGTGGAGCAAGCATTAAAAATGAGTGCTCCACAAAACAAGCAACAAGCTATTTCAGTGGATGGAGAGCAAGAGCATATTGATCAAGTATTTGTATCATTAGAAGAATGGGCGACGAAACCCGAGGCGAAGGATATCGAAACGAATCTTTTGCGCTATGAGAAAATACATTCACAAGAAGAGACTCAAGCGTTAATTATAAAATTATTTGAATTTGAATTAACGCCTAGGCAATTCTGGCTTGTTATGTTGGCTGCGGTGAGAAATGGATTGATCGGTGAAGCGCTTGGTGAATATGAAAAGAGGATAGCAGTATTATTATTTACTTTAGTGGAAGAAGAGCGTTCTGATTTGGTGGTGGCGATTTTTAAAGAGATGTTTTCTAAAAACAAAGAAGATGCGTTTTTATTTAAAAATGTCGAAAAACTGATGGAAATTATAGTTAATAACAAAAAATATTTTGATGTTCCTGGTATTTTCGCCTCATTCACACATCAAGAATTATCGGAAAAGACGCGGCAGATCCTATTCACCCTATTAGTCAAAAAAGATTTGAAAGAAGCGTTGAATGTTTTTAAAAAAAAATCTAAAGACGCTGATCCAGAGACACTTGCGCGCTGGGGAGCTGCGATCATTAACCCTGTTGTTGCTGAAGAAGCACGGGACGTAGCAGTCAAGTTAATAGACTCTGTTCATAAAGAAAAAAGTGAAAGTGATTTCAAAAAATTTTATAATTTGTTTTTGGCAAGCTTAAGTTTAGAAAATAAAGCGAGGATGAAATCCTTATTGAGTGAGTCGCAACTAAAAGACGCGAGTTACTTTTTTAGATTGTTATCTGATCAGGTTTTTGATCCGAAGAATCCAAAACAAGAAGCGATGTTGGAGCGGTTTCATTTTTGGGCAGCTATAATTTTAAATCGAGAAGATGTTAAAGCAGATAATCTTAAGATTTTTAAAATTATATTAGTTGATACTGTTGGCAAGATGAATGAAGAGCAAGCTCAAGTCTTTCGTGAAACTTTGCTTAAAGAAATAAAACCAGAAAGATTAGTAACTGTATTTACAGGCCTGAGTGATAACTTGAGGGAGCCAGAAGAAGTCAATGATGTGGGAAGCGAACTCTTGAATTTTTTTAGAATTCTGTGTCAACAAGCGGTTGAAGAAAACAAAAAAGAAATCTTGGATCAGCTTGTTAAATTGGCATTGATGATTTTAGAGAAAGCGCCCAAAGACATGCAGGAAGGAACTTATCGATTTGTCATGCAAGCTTTTGAAGATGTAGGCTTAGACCAGTTTGAAGTTAAGTTTTGCAGTGATTTAAAAGAAAAGCCGTTTGCAGGAGTTTCACTGAAGCAGTTGATTGAAGAGACGGAAAAAAATCTTATAAGATCGAAAATTTTCGGGCTTATTAAACAAGTTCTTGATGAGACAGAGGCTGGCGATTTGCAATATATTTTGGGGCGTGGGGCAGGTGCAGAGGGTCTGAGGGAGAGTGTTGAAAAGTTATTGAAGGAAAAAAAGGTAGAAACCATAAAGGAAGAGTTGGATAAGATGTTAAATTATTCTACGTTTTTATCTGGGATTTTTTCTGCGTGTAATGAGGCTATTATAAGCGGCAAGGGTGTGATAGATAAAGTATTAAGGGATCTTGTGGTACAAGAGTTAACGAAAATAAAAGGAAATTTAAGCCACGACCCGCGATTCTTAGATGTTCCGAGTGAAATTAAATTTTTGAATTTATTAAAAGAAAAAATTAAAAATATGTCGCTGCAACAAGAACAAGCTGTTGATGAAACTGCGGGGGTGAGTGAGTCAGAATTTCGCTCCCAGGAACCCTCTGAGCCTGAAGCTGCAGGGGTCGGGGGCGCGGTGAGTGACTCTCGTAGAAGTTCAGGTTCTCAGAGATCTTTACTGCAGGAAGAACGGGAAACGAATGGTGTTGTAAGCGAAGAAGAAGTGGAAATATCGTTTGTAGAATCTTCTGGTGAAAGTGAGAAAGAGGAAGAAGCGGGTGATGAAGAAAAGCTTGCAAGCGCAGCAGGGTTTTTGGGAAGTGGATCACGCCATCAACCCAAGCCTATTGCTAGTTCATCGAGTCCTGTTTCTGAAGAAGAGGTGGAAGGTTCATCGGAAAAAGCGCGAACGCGGCGTTCCTCTTCGTCTGGCTTGTTTTCTTTAAGGCAACCTATACTGAAACGTAGCCAATCCTCACCTGCTCTTGGTTCACCGACTTCTGTTCCTCAAGAGGCGAATGAAGATTCATCAGAAGGAGCGCAAACGCCACGCTCGTCTAGTTCTAGCAAAAAACTTTTAAGAAGATAGATAACGCCTTTGTTATTATTTTGTTTCGCGCTTACAGCGCTAATATCTATTTTTATCACTACTACCCAGCCTTGCGGCGAGCAAGTCGCCTTCGGCCTGATAAAAACCCTCAAGAATTTATTCATGATGAGTTTATCAGGTCGAAGGCCTGACAGCGCGGAACTCGTGTTTTCATCTGTGGCGAATCTAGCAGGGTGAAGGAAAAGTAAAACATTTCTCCCATTGCCATGAGGACAGTAATAGGGGAAATCTTCTTATTCAAACTGCTTGTACACCAGCAAGCGATAAACGTAATCCATCAAAGCCTAAAAACAAAGGATTTTTAGGTAGCTCACGTATATGTTCATATAACTCATCATTATTAATTATTCTGCCGCTTAAAGGAAAGGCTCGCTGTAAATTTACGGGTTCATCTGTTGCATGAAAAGAAATAGCACCTGCGCAGTCATAACCAATTGCTTTTAATAGAGATTTTTTTTTGTGATCTCTTAGAGGTGTCCCCTTCAGATTTCCTTAATAAAACGCTAGTATCATTCCAGCACTGAATCAAACAAGTAAACATGATCCGGAGCAGCTTATGCCTATACTACCCTCATCCCCAAACACAGCTTCTTCTTCCTCTATTTCCGGGATATCTAGTGTTTGTTATCGAGATGCAACAGCTATGCGGGAGTATCTCAAGCAGCTAGAGAACAAACCTAAAGAACAACTCATGGATCTCTTGAGTTACCAAAATACAGAAGGCGAGTCTGTCGGGATGACCATTTCTCGTCATCAAGATGCAGTGACAACACAACAGTATCTCCAGTTGCTAAAGAATGCGCTTGAAAACGGAAAACTGACATCAGAACAATTTACGAGGATTTTGACGCAACGAGATACTGATAGTCGGTCTATCGGGATGACAATTGTTTGTCATCAAGATGCAACAACGACACAAGCCTATCTCCAGTTGCTAAAGAACGTGCTTGAAAGCAAAAATCTGACATCAGAACAACTCACAAGGATTTTGACGCAAGAAGCTGATGGTTGGTCTATCGGGAAGTTCATTGCTTTTAATCAAGACGCAACAACAACACAAGCTTATCTCCAGTTGCTAAAGGACGCGTTTGAAAACGGAAAACTGACATCAGAACAATTAACGAGGATTTTGACGCAACAAAATACTGATGGTTGGTCTGTCGGGATATTCATTGTTCGTTGTCAAGATGCAACAACAACACAAGCCTATCTCCAGTTGCTAAAGAACGTGCTTGAAAGCGGAAATTTGACATTAGAACAACTGACAATTCTTTTGACGAAAAAAAATGAAGACGGTGTGTCTGTCGGGATGTTGATTGTTGATAAAAAAGATAACGCGACCACACAAGCCTATCTCCAAATGCTAGAGAACGCGTTTGAAAACGGAAAACTGACATCAGAACAACTCACGACGCTCTTGATGCAACACGATATAAAAGGTGTGTCTATCGGGATGTTCATTGCTTGTTATAAAGATGCAACGACAACACAAGCCTATCTTCGGTTGCTAGAGAACGCGCTTGAAAACGAAAAGCTGACATCAGAACAACTCACGACGCTCTTGACGCAACAAGATAAAGAAGGCTGGTCTATCGGGATGTTCATTGTTGATAAAAACGATAACGCGACAATACAAGCCTATCTCCAAATGCTAGAGAACGCGCTTGAAAACGGAAAACTGACATCAGAGCAATTCACGAGGATTTTGACGCAACAAGATAAAGACGGCGTGTTTGTTCTGAGGTTCGATGCTCCTCTTCATGAAGACTCAACAACAAGAAAAGCCTATCTCCGGTTGGTAGAGAGCGCGCTTGAAAACGAAAAGCTGACATCAGAACAATTCACGAGG
>MGYM01000015.1 GCA_001801745.1 Gammaproteobacteria bacterium RIFCSPLOWO2_02_FULL_38_11 | reverse complement strand
AAACCCCGAAAATTTATTTATGATGAATCTATCAGGTCGAAGACCTGACAGCGCGCAAGCGTGCTTAGCCCAGGGTGAGTTGTGCGAAGCACAACGTGACCCTGGGTATCGAGTTCTCCACAAACCCCAAGCGCTGTAAGCGCGAAACTCTTAAAAAAATTAAATTAAGTCTTGATTTCAACACAGTAATCTAGATTCTAAATTTTTATCGAAACAACGCTATAATTAATATTTCATTAATGTTCTTTATTTTGTTTTTTGTAATAATGATCGATTATTATTTAAAATATAAAACAAGCTAATTAACTTTTTTAAAAACGGGAAAATTATGGAAAAATCTGTTGAAGATCGGCACATCGAGTCTCCTGAAGTATATGAACTCATTACCTTAGGTTATCTTACTTCAGAACGAGCAAACGAGCTTACGCCTGCGCAACAGCGTAACCTCACTCTTCCTTGGGTACGTAAACTCATTATTGCAAATCGACTTCCTGTAGAACAAGCGATCGAACTTACGCGTCAAGAACACGTTAACCTCGAGTCTGCTGGAATATATGAACTCATTAATTCAGGTCATCTTCCTCTAGAACAAGCACTCAGACTTACGGATCAACAATGCGAAAATCTTTACCCTAATACAGTGTATAAACTCATAATGGCAGATCGGCTTCCTGTAAAACAAGCACTTGAACTTACGCCTGAACAATGCCGTAACCTCTGCTCTCCTGGGGTGCATGAACTCATTATTGCAGATCGACTTTCTCTAGAACTAGCACTCAAACTTATGAATGATCAACTCTTTTACCTCGAGTCTGATGTGATACGCAATCTCATTATGACAGATAAACTTCTTGCAGAAAAAGCAATCAACTTTACGACTAGGGGCGGAGAATACATAAGGCTCCAGTATACTGAGAACTTGATTACTAAAGATCTATTTACTGTAACAGAAGCACTCAATCTTACGCCTGAACAACTCCAGAACCTCCGCCCGCTTGCGATACGTGAACTCATTGTTGCAAAAAAACTTCCTATACAACACGCGTTCAAACTAACGGGAGAACAACGCAAAAACCTCGCGTATCATGATATATGTAAGCTCATTATTACAGATCAGCTTTCCCTAGACCACGCACTCACACTGACGTATAGAGAACGCTCAAACCTCATGTCTAGCGAGGTGAATGAACTCATGGCTGCCAATCGACTTTCTTTACAACAAGCTCTCGAACTTACGCCTGAACAACTCCACAACCTCCGCCCGCTTGCGATACGTGAACTCATTGTTGCAAATAAACTTCCTATACAACACGCGTTCAAACTAACGGAAGAACAACTCCGTAACCTCTGCTCTCCTGAGGTGTATGAATTCATCACTACAGGCCAACTTTCTATACAACAAGCACTCAAACTTACGTATAAACAATGTTATGAACTGGTGCACATGCTGGCAACTGCACAAAAAGATTTTTTAGAAACCCTCATTGGCTCTACACTTGTAACAACATCAGAGGAAACCCATTATGAATGGGGAATCTACCTTGACTCTGTCAAATCTTATGATGGTGTTGATCTCGGCACAAAAATTCTTTATTTAGAAAAAAGCATCACTCAAGATTGCCAAACATTTTTAAATACGCTTGATAAGCTTTATAAACCTGAGTTAATAGGAGCAGCAAAAGAAGCCAATCTTGATTTCATACGTTCCCTTAAAACGATCAATGATCTTTTTTTTAATAATAAAGTACACTACGATAATTTTCTCGGTGCTTGCAGGATTTATGCTGAAAGAGATGCGCTTACTCATTTTTTTTCTTCCCTAGGTTCTTTTAATCCTCAAGATTTCAAAGATGAAATTCGGAAAATGATACACCAAGGGATTGAAATATTATCTCAAGATCATCAAGAAGAAATAACAACTCAAAAACAAAAACGAGAAGAAGTAGAAAAAACCATTACAAACCAAAGCGACTGGCGTAATGAGCTTGATTTACCGACAGGTCAACGAATATCTTCGTCGGCTGCTTCTAGCTCTGGAAACCAAAGCAATACGAGGGTAGATCAACGCATCGATGCATTTCAACATTTGTTCGAAGAGCCGAGCATACGCAATATACTTACACGCTCTGAACCCAGGACGCCTCCCCACAATCCAAATAGATTTTTTAATGGGGTTCCACATTCACTCTCTCTAGAACAACTACAGCAAATGATCATCTTCCCCCATGGCTCCGAGAACAGACACCTCAGTCTTGCGGAAAACCGCGTCGATGCGCTCCGCGACAATCCCTCACTTCGCATGAGCATGCTGGCTCAAGCTATTATCGATCACATTTTATCACTTGTACCTCTGACCCTAAATACACCTGGTGATTCCATAAATCGATCCCCAGATCTAGAAGAACCGTTCGACGTCGAACACGACCGCGAAGAAGCGAGGGACGAAAGCGGCCTCACGCGCCATGAGGTTTTTCAGATTTATGATCTCCTGTTTGAAAACCTATTTGTTTTAAGTCAAGCAATAACTCTTACGGCTTATCAATACTTCCAATACTGTAATCTCAACTCTGCTGAAATAGGTGAACTTATTGCCGCGGGTAAACTTACTTTAGAAAGAGCGCAGGCACTTACACTCACAGAATTCCGTAACCTCCGCTCTAATGGAGTGCATGAGCTCATCATTGCAGGTAAACTTACTTTAGAACGAGCACTCGTACTTACGAGTGAGCAACGCGCTAACCTCGAGCCTACTGGGATACATGAACTCATGACGGCAGGTCAACTTTCTCTAGAACAAGCACTCACGCTTACAGCTCAACAATGCATTACCCTCAATTCGCTTGTGGTGCGTAAACTTATGACAGCAGATCGACTTTCTCTAAATCAAGCCCTTGCACTTACGTACGAGCAACGTGATGAACTGGAGCATGGGAATATAAGCGCTGTATTAGAGGCATTAACACAACCCCAGCAAGCGACTTCTTCCCGCATGCAGCTTTAGGGACAGGCCCCAGGGACACATCTTATTAAATGAATGACATCTTTGTCATCTGCTTGTCATCTTTTTGTAAAGTACGCTGGGCTAATATCTTTTCTTAACATCGATACGTTAGGGAGAGAAATAATGTTGACTGCGTTTCCAGACCTTCGGCCTGATAAAAACCTTCAAGAATTTATTTATGATGAGTCTACCAGCTCGAAGACCTGGCAACGCAGTCAAGCTTACTGTGTTGAAATCAAGATTTAATTTAATTTTTTTATAAGAGTTTCGCGCTTACAGCGCTAATATTTATTCTTATCATTACCCAGCCTTGCGGCAAGCAAGCTTGCCTTAGGCTGGGCTTGACTTCGTTGCCAGGCCTTCGGCCTGACAAAAACCCCAAGAATTTATTCAGACCTGTGACTATTTATGATGACTCTATCAGGTCGAAGACCTGACAGCGCGCAAACGCGCATAGCCTAGGGTGAGTTGTGCGAAGCACAACGAAACCCTAGGTATTGAATTCTCCACAAACCCCGAGCGCTGTAAGCGCGAAACACGCTTTTTCATTTTAATTTAATATAATCCAACAAGTTTTTTGATAAAATGATTTTTTGATCAGAGATCACTTAAACCCATGCACATACTCCTCATCGAAGATAATGAAAAAACAGTCAATTATTTACTGAAAGGATTAAAAGAAAATTATTTTACTGTGGATGCCGCTTGCGATGGCCAGACAGGCCTTTTCATGGCAACACAAAATACTTATGATCTCATTCTCTTGGATGTGATGCTGCCTCATATCGATGGATGGACAATCATCACAACATTAAGAAATAAAAACATCACAACGCCTGTGCTATTCTTAACAGCCAAAGATACCCTTGACGATAAAATTAAAGGACTTAAACTCGGCGCCGATGATTATCTTATTAAACCTTTTTCATTCTCTGAATTAGTCGCACGCATTCATTCTTTATTACGTCGAAACCAACATTACACTTCTGAAATTTTAAAAATCGCTGATCTCGTCGTTGATACACAAAAACATAAAGCCTTTCGAAATAATACCGCTCTTCTTCTTTCAGCAAAAGAATTTATGCTACTTGTGTTTTTCTTAAAAAGAAAAGGGGAAGTTTTATCAAGAACCTTAATTGCCGAACAAGTTTGGGACATCAATTTTGATAATGATAGCAATGCCATTGATGTGGCTGTAAAACGTTTACGAGAAAAAATAGATAAAGATTTTTCTCAAAAACTCTTACATACTGTGCGCGGGGTGGGCTATGTTTTGGAAGAACGTTAAAAGAGTCAAATCTCTTTCCATCGTCACAACACTGGCTCTACTTTATAGTTTGTCGACCATAGGGATATTCATCGTTATCGCCTTATTCCTTTATCCTGATTTTTCCAAAATAACACAAGCTATAAATAAAAAACCTGTCTCCACTTATGGAAATCAACTCGATTCTGAAAAAAAAATAAAAATATGCCCCACCGAAATTAACCGGCTTTGCATTAAATGCTACAAAAAAACAATCGTAGTTCTACTGGCCAGCTCCATAGCCTCCATTTTTTTAGGTTATCTCGTTGCCAGAAACGGCTTGGCACGTATGCGTGAATTTGAAAATAAAATTGAAAATATCCATTCAGATTTATTACACGAAAGAATTAATATTCAGGACTGGCCTAAGGAATTAAGAAACGTCGGTGAAAAATTCAATATGATGCTCGACCGTATCCAAATTTCATTTGATCAACTTTCACAATTTTCATCTGACATCGCCCATGAATTTCGCACACCTCTACACAATTTAACGGGCTTAACCGAGCTTGCGCTTGTAAAAGAAAAAACATCCGAAGAATATAAACAAACATTAACGCTCTGTTTAGAAGAATATCATCATCTTTCAAAACTCATCGAAAACCTTTTGTTTTTAGCACGCTCTAACCACGGTCAGATGATTCTACATAAAACTTCTTTTTCTGTTAAAAAAGAAATTTTAAAATTATTTGATTACTACCAAGCGCTGGCTGAAGAAAAAGAAATTGAGTTGCTGTGTCAAGGTGATGCCACTCTCGTGGCTGATTTAATTCTTTTTAAAAGGATGATAGCTAATTTACTAACAAATTCACTGCATTATACTTCTTCCACTAAAAAAGAAATAAAAATAGAAGTGACTTCAGACGAACACGATATTTTCATTGCCATTCATGATCAGGGCATTGGAATAGATTCTCAACATTTATCAAAATTATTCGATCGGTTTTATCGCGTCGATACTTCCCTTAACACAGGCTCAGGTGGGCTAGGTTTAGGTCTTGCGATTGTGAAATCGATCATTGATCTTCATAAAGGAAAAATAAGAGTGGGAAGCCAGATCAACAGAGGCACAACTGTTTATATCACTTTACCCACGTAAAGATTTTTTTGGGTTTTTTTATTCCCTGTAATGAGCGCAGCGAATTACAGGAACAAACATTTTAAAAATAAGAATTCCCTGTAATTTCGCTTCGCTCATTACAGGCTACATTTATACGTCTTTTAAAAAAACGACGTTTTGCGTAAGTCCTATCTTATTAAAACCGCTTACCCCAACTTTGCTTCTTATGATCAGCGCCTCGTCTGGCTGCACCGTGTTTTTTATTTTTTGAAAAACGCGGCTCTTTTGTATCACTTTTTTCAAAACGTACGCCATGCTTCTTTTTTTGCGAAGACCATTTTTTAGAAAAATCTTTATTAACTTTTTTCTTGGTCGGCGATGAGGTAGACGCATCCTCTTCTGAAAAACCTTTTTTCTCTATTTTTTGTTGTGTGAATTTTTCTATTTTCTTCAAGAGCGCCATGTCATTCGTCTTCACAAATGATATAGCCGTTCCTGCTCGGCCTATACGTCCTGTTCGGCCGATGCGATGCACATAGTCTTCACTGGTTCTCGGCAAATCATAATTAATGACATGCGTCACATTGTCGACATCAATGCCGCGCGAAGCAATGTCTGTTGCTATCAATAAAGAAATTTTTCCCGAATGTAATCGACTCATGGTTTTATTGCGTTTGCGCTGATGCATATCACCATGCAACGCACCTGCACCATAACCACTTTCTAATAATTCTTCCGTTAAGGTTTCTGCCGTTCTTTTCGTTGCCGTGAAAACAATAACCTTGGTTGCCTCTTTATCAGAAAGAATGTCTCTCAATAATTTTGTTTTATGCTGCACGCTGTTAGCCATATACACTTGCTGCTTTATGTTATCTAAAGTCACACGCTTACCTACCACTTCAATCTGCTCGGGATTATGCAAAAGTTTTTTTGATAATTTCATTAATCGCGCATCAATCGTGGCCGTAAACAATAAAATTTGTTTTTCTTTGGGTAGCTGCGCAGCAATATATTCAACATCTTCATAAAATCCCATGTCGAGCATTCGATCAGCTTCATCAAGAATAAAAATCTTTATTTCTGATAAATTAATTTTTCCACGCTCAATATGGTCGATCAACCGGCCCGGCGTTGCAATAATAATATCACTGGGCTTGGCAAGTTGACGCAACTGCGTGGGATAGGGCATTCCACCCAAAATATTGACGACCTTCACGCGCAAGTGCTTTCCATATTCGTTAACTGCCATACTTATTTGTGTTGCTAATTCACGCGTGGGCGTTAATATTAAAATTTTTGGATTAGGCGATTTTTCAAAATTCGTTAATCTATGCAAGGAGGGTAATACAAAGGCTGCTGTTTTTCCGGTTCCTGTTTGTGAGGTTGCAAGCAAATCTCTGCCTTGCATCACCACAGGAATAGCTTGGGTTTGGATAGCCGTCGGCGTGGTATGCGCACAAGCGGCCAAAGCAGATAAAATAGGTGTTGCTAAATTCAATTCTTCAAAAGTCATCATAGGTTCTCATCGTTTGTTTAGTTACATTTTATGCTGAATATTGCATAAAACTGCATGGGGGCTTACAAATTTAGCTATAGGTAGGTTTGAGACACTCACGCAATCTAGGAAGGAACCAAACAATTACGGCTTTTTAGGTAGCCACGAAAATGGAAAGCTATAGTAGGCTATTTCCTTTAAATAAACAAGCAAAAAAGATGGAGTTTTAGGTAAATTCTATTATTTACTTGATAATTTAACAGATTCCACATAAAGGCTGTCTGAAAAATATTTTAAGAAAATAATTTTTTTACTTAACTTAATTAAAAACTCTGATAATCTGATAATTAACCTGTGTGATAAAGGCATATAAGCCATATCTGCCGCTTGAAGTCCTAAACCAAAATAACAATCAATCGCCAATTTTGTTTTTCCGATTTTTTCTTCAAATGTTTTTTTCAATTGTTGGTAGGGCCAGTAACGCACTTCAAAACCTTTTGGCTTGCGAAACTTTCTTTTTAATTGAACTTGTAAATTACGCGCACCCAAACTGTTTGGCATCTGTATCAGGCTCTTCCCATTTTCTTTTAAAATACGAGAAACTTCCTGTAAAGCAAGCCTTACATCTTCTTTACTAAAATGCTGCAGAACACTATACGAAAACACTTGATCAAAACTTTCTTTTTTAAAAGGTAAATAGCGTGCGTCTGCCACAATAAATTTGATGGGCAATTGTAATTGTTCACTAACACGTTTGGCAGCGGCAATCGCCCCTAAAGAAGGGTCAATGCCAACGACTTCATAACCTTTGCGCGCAGCCGCCACACTCCATCTTCCCCAACTACATCCCATATCAAGCAGTTTTTTATGATGATTTTTTTCAACAGCAGGAAGTTTTAGCGCTGGAATAGGATAAGCTTCAAGCTTCTTAATTAAATGCACATACCCATTCCCATTGGTTGCCCCAATCAAACAAGACACCACAGGATCAATCTTTATTTTTTTTTCTTGGAAAAGTTGCATCACAAATATGCGATCTTCTTGGCTTATTCCCACACTCTCAAGAAATAAATGTTCTGTACCCTGTGCAAACTCTTTTTCCGCCTTCGCATAAGCAAGCGAGCTTTCAATAAGTGAGAGCGTGGGCGGGGCTTCATCACATAACATCACGGGAATGCCATTAACGATGGGATAGGTTCGGCCTTTAGGCGACAATAATGTCTGACCTTGTATTTTTAACGGTAAATTATCGATAGGACATATTAAATTTTCTTCATACCAAGCATATTCCTTCATCTTCCTCTCCTTCCTCCTGCCACCTCAATCACTTGCCCCGTCACATAGTTTGCATTCGCCAAATAAAGACAGGCTTGTGCAACATCCAAGGGCATGCCTATTCGTTTTAAATAATTTTTTTCAATTATTTTTAATTGTTGTTCTGCTGTAAGTGCATTTTCTCCTTCTGGCAATAATACCAAACCCGGTGCAACCGCATTCACTCGCACAAAGGGCGCCATTTCTTTGGCAAGCGCTTGCGTTGCCATCACCAAACCCGCTTTAGCAATACTATAAACAGCATGCCTTCTTAAAGGCGAGAAAGCGTGAATATCTGCAATATTAATAATATTACCTTCTTCTCTTTTAAGATAAGGCCATGCCGCTTGGCTCAGAAAAAAAGGGGCTTTCAGATTAATCGCCATCAAATTATTCCACAAGAGTGGTGTTGTTTGCTCTAAAGGTGTGGAAAAAAAACAAGAAGCATTATTAATTAAAAGATGTAACTTACCCCAACAATTTACCGCCTGCTCCATCAAGGCAGGAAAAACCTCGACCTTCGATAAATCATGATAAAACACAGAAGCTGAATCAGGGCGTATTGCATTTAACTCCCTTACTAATTGCTCTGCTTCTTCTGTTGAACGATGACAATGAATCAAGACCTTATAATCATTTTCATGAAGTGCTCTTGCAATCTGCGCCCCCACACGACGCGCCGCCCCCGTAATAAAAGCAACACGATACGCTTTCGGTAACACAACAGAAATAGGCTGTGGTTTTTCTTTTTTAAACCCTAAAAATAATCTAAAAAATCGTTTGATCCCTTTCAAAAGAAAAACCATCTTTAAAGTCCTTAAATTAAATTTAAGCTATTTTACACTTGAATTCTTTTTAAAAAAATGTAGAATGTGCTTTTTTACCCCTCCTTTCCTGCTTTGAGGCATGCCAGTGAAAATATCTAGATAACATACGTTATTCTCAATATAAAGCCATTTTTTTATATTGTTAGATATTTTCTGTCTTTTTTTAAGTTGCAGTTTGCTCTTACACTCAAAACTATCTAACAATCTTATTTTAGGACTTTTATATGTATTTACCTAAAACACCGATTCGATTTATTTTTTATTTTTTAAAAAATCAATATGGGAAAGTATTATTGATGATGCTTGCTTCTTTAGCCTGGGCAAGCAAAGAAAGTCTTTTCCCTTATTTTCTCAAAAATTTTGTTAACACATTGCAGTCTTATCCAGGTGACCCTGAGAAAGCTCTTAATGCCGTTGGTACTTTATTTTCAATTTTTTCTTTAGTTTGGATTGTTTCTGAAATATTTCAACGTTCACAAGGCCTTGTATCTATTTATTTTTTTCCAAAACTAAAAACACAAATACGCACGGCCGTATTTGATTATGTCCAGTTACACTCCAATGAATATTTTGCAAATAATTTCGCAGGCAATATCTCCAATAAAATTTCCAATCTCCCCACCAGTTGTCACATAATTTTAGAAATGCTCATTGAACCCTTCCTTACTGCGATACTTTACGTAAGTTTTGTCATTGTTATGTTTTTTCATATTAATGCCTTATTTGCTTGGATTTTTTTAACATGGCTTTGTTTACATGCATTAATTACATTTTCCATATTGATGAAAGGCAACAAGCTATGGGAAATTCATTCTGAAGCGGTTTCAACATTGAATGGGAAAATTGTAGATGTACTCACTAACATTTCCAATGTTCGCTTATTTTCAAAAAACAAATACGAATCTCAATATCTTACTGCTTATCTAAAAGATGAAGTCAATAAATCACAAAAAGCCATGTGGAATATTGAATTAGCCAATATAGCTTATGCTATTAATGGATCTTTTCTTATTATCGGCACTACGTACATGTTGATTTATGCCTGGGGTCATCGCTGGATTAGCCTGGGGGATTTCACACAAATCGGTATGCAAACAATATGGTCGCTAGGTTGGGTTTGGCATATCAGTTTCATGCTGACACAATTCACAAGAGAATTAGGAACTGTCAAAAATTCTTTAAAATTAATTAATGTTAAACATGAATTAGTTGATAAACCAAACGCACTCTCTTTGATTGTAAAAAAAGGAGAGATCCAATTTAAAGATGTTTGTTTTTATTATCGAAAAAAATCCATTGTGTTTAACCACCTTAATGTAACGATTCATCCCGGAGAAAAAATAGGTTTAGTTGGTTTTTCAGGTTCAGGCAAATCAACTTTCGTCAATTTAATTCTTCGATTTTATGACTTACAATCAGGACAAATTCAAATAGATAATCAAACAATTGCAGAAGTAACACAAGATTCCTTGCGTTCACAAATTTCGATGATCCCGCAAGATCCCAGTCTTTTTCACCGCAGTTTAATGGAAAATATTCGCTACGGGCGCTTAAATGCAAGCGACGAGGAAGTGATACAAGCTTCCAAGCTTGCGCACTGCCATGAGTTTATCGAATTTTTGGATCAAGGTTATCACTGCCTTGTCGGTGAAAGGGGTATAAAATTATCGGGCGGACAACGTCAACGTATTGCCATTGCGCGCGCCATTTTAAAAAACGCACCCATTCTTATTTTAGATGAAGCCACCTCTTCTTTAGACTCTGTGACAGAAAAAATCATTCATGAAGGTCTTGAAAATTTAATGAAAAACAAAACCACCCTCGTCATCGCACATCGTCTTTCAACCTTAGCAAACATGGATCGCATTTTAGTATTCCATCATGGAAAAATTATCGAACAAGGAACAAAAGAAAGTTTATTAGAATTAAAAGGGCATTTTTACACATTATGGAATATGCAAAGCAACGGGTTTTTACCCGAATAACCGAGACAGTTAATTTTCATTAAAAACATAGGAGATAAAAATGTTAGATCAGTTAATTGAAAAAGAGAAACCGGATCAAGAAAAGATAGCGCTTATTTATGATTCAACACATTATAGTTATTCTGAATTATCACGCATGAGTTCTCTTATTGCTAATAATCTATTTAACCACGGCGTAAAAAAAGCTTCTAGAATCGCACTATTTATGGATAATAGGCCGGAATTAATTATGCTATATTTCGCAATTTTTAGATTAGGCGCAATTGCTGTTCCCGTGAACTATCGTTATAAAACAGATGAACTAGCCTATGTTTTAAATGATTGTCGAGCCGATGTCTTAATAACCGAAAAAGCAAAAGAAGAATATGTTGAGAACTTACAACAATCTATAAAATCAAATCTTAAAATTTTTTCTATCTCAACTCAAAAAAACTTGCCTTGGTATGATTTTTCTTTCTTACTCAATAACCAAACCCTTCCCCATCCCAAACAAGAAATTATCCCTGAAGATTTAGCTATCATTCTATATACCTCTGGATCAACGGCAAACCCCAAGGGAGTCATGCATTCACATCGCTCAATTCTTTCAGCAGCAATCAATTTAACGCAAACAATTTCTCAACAACCTAGCGCCATTCATGCCATTACACTTCCCATTTGCCATATCGCAGGCATGGTTGGTCAGGTGATATCAACACTGCTCGTCGGTGGAAAAATAATTTTACTTCCTAGATTCGACTCCAAATCACTTATTGATGTAATTTTAAAATTTAAAGTTACACATTTGCAAATGGTGCCTGTTAACTTAGTAGAATTGGTTGACTATGGCAGCAATCATCCCTGTGATTTAACAAGCTTGCGTCTTGTGATGGTGGGTGGAGATAAAGTATCGGAAATATTGCAAGAGAAGTTTTTTTCTCTCAGCCATTGTTATGTAACAGAAGTCATGGGTATGACAGAATCTTTCTCTTATTGCGTCAATCTATCTCATGAAAAAACAAAAATAG
>MGYM01000014.1:16299-20859 GCA_001801745.1 Gammaproteobacteria bacterium RIFCSPLOWO2_02_FULL_38_11 | reverse complement strand
AAAAAATAGAAAATCTTGTTCCCAAAGAACAAATAACAGATTTTATGATGGCGATTAAAGGAAATATTTTATTTCCGCAAGAAGCTGAACAATGGGCGCATATTATTTTTGATGATCAATTAATTTTAAATGAAGAAGAAAAACAAATTTTACAAGCAGCGGGAAAGCTTTTTTTTCAAGAGGCCCTAACATTATTACCCAGTCACAAAGAAAATTTTAAATCTTTAAGCGAAGCCTTGAGTCAAAAAACAAAGAAAAAGGGGAAAGAATTATTTTTGCCATTACGCATTTTATTGACAGGAAAAAAACATGGGCCTGATATGATGTCCTTATGTCACTTACTAGGAGAATCTCGAATGAGAAAACGAATTGAAGCGGCGTGTGAGTTATGTTAAAAATTTACAACACGCTGACACAAAAAAAAGAAATTTTTAAATCCTTGGTAGATAAAAAAATTAATATGTATGTTTGTGGAATGACAGTTTATGACTATTGTCATTTAGGCCATGCGCGCGTCATGCTTGTATTTGACGTTGTCGTGCGTTATCTACGTTCCCAAGGATTTGAGGTCAATTATGTTTGTAATATCACAGACATCGATGACAAAATTATTCAGCGTGCGCATGAAAATAAAGAAACGTTTCAAGAGCTGACGCAACGTTATATTCAAGCTTTAGAAGAAGACATGAAAGCCTTAGGTGTGATTTCGCCCACAAAGCAACCCCGGGCGACATCCTATATTGCTGAAATGCAGGCTTTAATTTCTGTTTTATTAGAAGAAGAGATCGCCTATAGAGCGGTCAGTGGCGATATTTATTATGACGTAAAAAAATTTTCTAGCTATGGAAAATTATCGCATCGTCATTTAGACGAATTGCAAGCAGGCATTCGTGTTGAAGTATCGGAAGATAAAAAAAATCCTTTAGATTTTGTTTTATGGAAAATGGCTAAGCCGGGCGAGCCTGCTTGGGATTCTCCTTGGGGGCGAGGGAGACCGGGTTGGCATATTGAGTGTTCAGCAATGTCGATGCAATGTTTAGGTGAGCATTTTGATATTCATGGTGGAGGATTTGATTTGATTTTTCCGCATCATGAAAATGAGATTGCGCAATCAGAAGGGGTGACACACAAAACATTTGCGAACACATGGATGCATGTAGGCTATTTACAAGTGAATAAAGAAAAAATGTCAAAATCGCTTGGAAATTTTTTCACGATACGAGACATATTAAAAAAATATCATCCTGAAGTGATTCGTTATTTTATTTTATCCAGTCAATACCGAAGTCCTCTGCATTATTCTGAAGAAATTTTAAATAATGCGCAGCTAGCGTTAGAGCGTTTATATTTAGTTTTGCGTGAATTTAATTTAAAAGAAAATATAAAACCGGCTTCTTCGAGATTTCGAGAGCGTTTTTTATCGAGCATGAACGATGATTTTAATACCCCTGAAGCTTTAGCTGTATTGTTTGAGATTGCCAGAGAAATTAATCGCATAAAAAATGAAAATGAAGAAGAAGCAAAAATGTTGGCGTATGAATTAAGAGAAGAGGCTGCTATTTTAGGATTATTAACAGAAGAGCCTTCGAATTTTCTGCAAAAGTCATCAAAAGAGATAGATGTTAAACGGATAGAGATGTTAATTCAGCAGCGAGTTCTGGCTCGGCTTGAAAAAGATTGGAAGCAAGCAGACAAAATTCGTGATGAGCTTTTTGCTTTAGGCGTAGTGATAGAAGATGCAGAAGGTAAAACGCGCTGGCGAATTCAATAAAAATGACTCAGGGTTACGTTGTGCTTCGCACAACTGACCTTGGGCAGGTCTTCGACCTGATAGACTGTCATTGCGAAAAAATGCGTCCTATTACTTCGAAAAAAATAAGATGATTCACGCATTTTTGAAGCAATCCAGCCTGCTATTAAATAAGAACTCGATTGGATTGCCGCGAAAAACACGAGAAAAATCTCTCTTCTTTTTGAAACAAGGGGTGTGTTTTTCTCGCAATGACATTTCATCAGGCCGAAGGCCTGGCAACGAAGTTTAGGTTACTGTGTTGAAGTCAAAGTTTGATTTTTGGTTTTCAGGCCGAAGGGCCTGGCAACGAAGTTTAGCCCAGCCTAAAGGCGAGCTTGCTCGCCGCAAGGCTGGGAATGATTAGAACAGATGTTAGCGCTGAAAGCGCGAAACAAAATCATTAGCGAGCTATTTCCAGCGTGACTTCTTTTGCATTACTGATGCAGCCAATTTTACTGATTTTTAATTTTATATTTTTCAAATCAAAATTATTTTTTAAAAAAGCAACGACTTGTTCTGCGAGTGATTCTAAAAGTAAAAAAGATCGTGTTTCAATAAATGTTGTTAATTCGCAAGCGAGGCGGCTGTAATCGATGGTATCGTCAAGGGAATTACTGGCCGCCGCTTTTTTAATATCGAGTGTAAACTCAAGATCAATTAAAATTGTTTGTTTTATTTTTTTTTCAAAAGGATAGAGCCCTAAAGTAGTTTCTAGTTTGAGTTGTGTAATCTTGAAAGTATCCATAATTTGCTTTGAAATAGAGTTTAATCGGATTACAATAACCGTTGCCTGTTTCTAAGACAAGCGTTTTTAGATTCTGCAAAAGGACCTGCTATGAAAAAACATTTTTTGATTTTTCTTGCGTTGTTATCTTCTTTATTTTCTTGTTTTACCTTTGCGATGGAAGAGCCATCTGTCTGGAGATTTGATGTTGCGCCTTATCTTTGGGCGATCAATATGAATGGTCGTAATCAAGTAGCGGATAAGACAATCCACATTTCTGAAAATTTTTCAGATTTATTTAAACAATTAAATTGGGGTGGGATGTTGTGGTTAGATGTTTATTACAAAGAAAATCTGGGCTTATTTTTAAATGGCGTTTATACGTCTTTATCTAATTCACAAAGCACCGATCTTATTAGTTTAGATTCCACCAATAATTATGGTGTTTTTAACGCCGGACTTTCTTATAAATTATTTAAAAAGAATTTAAACATATCAAGCAGTAATCGTATTGAGCTTGAGCCTTATGTTGGAGCACGCTATACCGTCAACAACACAAACATAAAAGTTGTGTCTACCCGAATCAGCGTATCAGAAAACCATCATTGGACGGACCCTATTATTGGTGCGCGCTTTAATTATTTTTTTCTAACACGCTGGCAATTTACTTTATCTCTAGATGCAGGAGGAACCAATTCAAGCACAGATAAAAGTTATGATTTGTGGGGTATTCTCGCTTACAAACCTTGGCAAACCACGACGATTTTCTTAGGTTATCGTGATCTTTATCAAGTCTACGAGACGGGTAGCAATCTTAAGAAATTCGAGTGGGACATGAGATTATTTGGCCCTGTATTAGGCATTGGTTTTAGATTTTAATAAGATTGCTGTAGTAGATTCGTTCTTATTATTGAAAAAATACCCCTAATAAACTTGATAAACTATATATTTTATTCCATAATTTTCATGAGAGGAAATAATTAGGACAAAAGATATAGTATGAAAAGCAAACTTGGCGGATTAACGAGGGTAGGTCGTGAATTATTAGGTAAGCTTTTAAAGGATTCAAAAGAAAGTTTCACAGTCAAAGAAGCTTCCCAAATTTTAAATGTTAGCCGATATCGTGCTGCGTCTCTTCTTGCGATGTGGGCCAGACATGCTTGGGTATATCGTATTCGAAGAGGGCTTTATATTCCTATCCCTCTTCAATCTACTTCTACCGAAGTTACGCCTGAAGAACCTTGGCTTATTTCACACAAGCTTTTTTCACCTTGCTATATTGGAGGTTGGACAGCTGCCCATCATTGGGGTTTAACGGAACAGTTATTTAATTCAATTTATGTGATGACCACTAAAAAAGTTCATCAGCGAGAGCAAGCGCTGAGCGGAGTCGTTTTTAAAGTTAAGACTATTCTTCCAAAAAGAATTTTTGGTACTAAATTTATTTGGATCGGAAAAGTAAAAATTGCTATTTCTGATCCGAGCAAGACAGTGGTTGATGGGTTAAATGATCCTGCTGTGTTAGGTGGTATTCGAATGGTGGGGGATATTTTATCTGCTTACGTTCACTCTGATGAATTTGATCAAGATAAACTATTTAAGTATAGCAAAGCGATGAAGAACAGTGCCATCTATAAACGTCTGGGTTTTCTTGCCGGATTAATACCACTTAAAAATTCTGTTTCTATTATAAAAGTTTGCAAACGTAATTTAAAATCGGGTTATTCTCAACTAGATCCATCAATGCCCGGAAATCGTTTAGAAACACAATGGAATCTTTGGGTACCTCAGTCATTTAATATTATGGATTAACCATGATACATAAAGAAGAAATCCAAGAAAAAGCTACTGAAAAAGGTGTGGGAATTGACATAGTAGAGAAAGATTACATCCTCAGTTGGGTTTTGGCTGGAATACATAATCATACGTCCACAAAAAATTCTTGGATATTTAAAGGAGGTACTTGTTTAAAGAAATGTTATTTTGAAACGTATCGTTTTTCTGAGGATCTTGATTTTACCTATCGAGGAGAGAGTTATGAATC
>MGYM01000014.1:3003-16291 GCA_001801745.1 Gammaproteobacteria bacterium RIFCSPLOWO2_02_FULL_38_11 | reverse complement strand
ATCAAGGGATTGAATTTAAAATTTTTAAAAACAAAAGAAACTCAATATGTGTGCAAGGGAAATTATCTTATCGAGGTCCTATTCGGCGCAACCGAAGTGTTGCCAGATTACCGCGACTTAAAATTGATCTTACCCTTGATGAACCTCTCATGCTCGAACCCATAATAAAGAAAATAGAATATCCTTATTCTGATAAGTTGGAAGGAGGAAAAAAAATTTTAGCCTATTCTTATGAAGAATTATTTGCAGAAAAATTACGAGCACTTGTGCAGCGCTTACGCCCAAGAGATCTTTACGATGTTATTTATCTTTTTCGGCATCAGAATTTGAATTTAAATATAAGTCTGTTCGCGAATATTCTTCAAAAAAAATGTGATATTAGGGGAATTTTGTTTCCTAAGATAGAGCTAATTGAAAAGCATGAAAATCGAAGACTACTTGAATCCGAATGGAGTATTCAACTGCGTCATCAATTACCAACACTTCCAGATTTCAATTTGTTTTTGGATGAGTTGTCAACTATCTTAAATTGGATTGATGACTCTCGAAGATAAGATGTATCTCGAAGTTCTGTGCAAAATGAAAAATCTGTTATCCACGAGTATATTTTTTTTGAAATGCCACGAGCGTGTTTTTCAATAGCATTGCAACGGTCATAGGTCCCACGCCACCGGGAACAGGGGTAATCCAGCTTGCGCGTTTCTGTGCGTTTTGAAAATCGATATCACCGTAGACTTTATTTTTAATGCGGTTGATACCGACATCAATAACCACTGTATTTTTAGAAATCCACGCGCTTTGAATGATGCCCCTTTTTCCTATCGCAGAAACAAGGATGTCAGCCTCTTTAACAATATTTTTTAAATTTTTAGTTGCACGATGGCAGAGTGTCACGGTGCATCGTTTCATGAGTAACTCGAGCATCATGGGTTTTCCGACAATATTTGAATCTCCAATGACAACCGCATGCTTACCAGGTAAATCGATAGGTAGTGCTTGGAGTAATTCCATGACGCCATAGGGAGTACACGGACGAAAGAGAGGATGAAATTGTGCAAGACGTCCTAGATTATAAGGATGGAAGCCATCAACATCTTTTTTGGGATCGATGCTTTCAATGATGCATTGACTTTGAATAGAGGAAGGTAAGGGCAGTTGAACTAAGATACCATCAATATCAGAACGATGATTCAATTCATGAATGAGTTTTAAAAGTTTTTTTTGGGTGGTGTTTTTAGGTAATAAAAAAGAGTGAGATTGAATGCCCACTTCTTCGCACGCCAAAATTTTATTTTTTATATAGATATGAGAAGCGGCGTCATTTCCTAAAAGGATTGTACTTAAAGCAGGAGGGCGCATGCCTTTTTTTGTTATTTTAGTGATTTGATTTTTTATTTTGGTACGTATGCTTGCTGCAATTTTTTTTCCATCCATGATTTGTGCTTTCATTTGCAGTGTTCCACCTTAATACAAAGTGCGTGAATAGCATGAGGTAGTAAATCACCTAGCGCTGCGTAAATCATTTGATGTTGTTTTACGAGAGATTGATTTTCAAATAAAGGTGAAGTGATGATAAGTGTGTAATGTCCTGCTCCTGCGTGTGCATGCCCTTGGTGGGAAGCAGCATCATCAATGATTTCAAGATAAGAAGGTTGCAAGCTTTGTAATCTTTCTTTCATGAGGCTTTCTGTGTTCATTAGACTTCTTCCGAAACTTGCGTCTTTTACTTTATTTCCGTGTTGCATGGGTTTCTCCGCTGCTCGAAACCCATGCGCCCTAAAGCAAAATACACAGGTTTCGAAAGAAGTCTATTTTAAAGTGAAGTCTCTTTTTTTATTGCATGAAGATGCTTTGCCAAAAAAACACTTTGTAAAATTGCAAAAACAAGTGTTAATCCCATGAGCCCAAACAATTTAAAGTTAACCCAGATATCAGTTGAGAATTGGTAGGCAACAAATAAATTTAATCCACCCACGAAAATAAAAAAGAAAGCCCATGATAAATTGAGTCGTTTCCATAAAGAAAGCGGTAATTGTATGTTTTTTTCCATGAAATATTGTACTAATGGTTTTTTTCCAAAATAGTGAGTAAACAAAAAAACAAGGGCGAAGATCCAGTTGATGGCAGTGGGTTTCCATTTAATGAAGAGCTCATTATGAAATGATAAGGTTGCACCTCCGAATAAAACGATGCAGCCCAGTGTAATCAGTTGTAAAGTATCCACTTTTTTATGCTTAAACCAGTGTATTGTGAATTGTCCTAAAGAAGAGAGAATCGCAACGCCTGTCGCACAGTAAATGCCTGCAAATTTATAGGCAATAAAGAATAATAAAATGGGAAGAAATTCGTAAAATAGAGTCATGATGTTTAAGCGATCTTTGAAAGTTATGCTATGATTTAGCAAAAAATGAATAGTATAACATTTGTTTTTGTTTCTTATCCAGAATTAAGGTCTTTATTAACCTAATATGAGTCAAATTTTTAAAATCCATTCACAGAACCCGCAAGCCCGCTTGATTGCACAGGTTGTTCATGTGCTAAAAGCAGGCGGGGTGATCGTTTATCCCACGGATTCGGGTTATGCCTTGGGATGTCAACTCGGTGACAAAGCTGCCTTGGAGCGTATTCGACGTATCCGTAATTTGGGAAAAGAACATTATTTTACACTGGTTTGTCGTGATTTATCTGAACTTGCAACCTATGCACAAGTAGACAATCATATTTTTCGAATTTTAAAGATTTTTACGCCCGGCCCTTATACTTTTATTTTAAAGGCAGCACGTAGTGTACCTCGTCGTTTGCAAAATCCTCGTCGTAAAACAGTCGGATTGCGTATTCCACGAAATAATATTGCCTTAGCCATCTTAGAAGCTTTAGATGAACCTTTAATGAGTACAAGTTTGATTTTACCTGATACAGAAGTGATGGCTATTGAGCCGGAGGCAGTGAAAGAGTTATTAGGAAGTAAAATAGATTTAATTGTTGATGGTGGTTTTTGTGGGTTAGAGCCAACGTCTGTTATTGATTTTGTTGAAGGTGAGCCGAAAGTTATTCGTAAAGGTAAAGGAGATGTAACACCTTTTCTGAGAGGTGAACTGTGAATTTAAATTATCTTGACTTTGAGCAGCCTATTGTAGAACTTGAATCTAAAATTGAAGAATTACGCCATGTTGGAAATGATTCTGATATTAATATTTCAGAAGAAATTAATCGCTTACAGCATAAAAGTAAAGCGCTCATTAAAACAATTTTTTCATCGCTGACGCCTTGGCAAATTGTGCAGTTAGCACGTCATCCTCTGCGCCCTCATGCTCTGGAATATATCGAACGTATTTTTACAGAATTTGATGAATTGCACGGTGATCGTCAAATAGGAGATGATCCTGCCATCCTAGCTGGGATAGCGCGTCTAGAAGGGCAGCCGGTGGTGGTGATTGCTCAAGAAAAAGGGCGCAGTACCAAAGAAAAAATTTTTAGAAACTTTGCCATGCCTCGTCCTGAGGGTTATCGCAAAGCTTTACGTTTAATGGAGATGGCGGAAAAATTTAGACTACCACTTTTTACTTTGATTGATACCCCAGGTGCTTATCCTGGGATTGATGCAGAAGAGCGAAATCAAAGTGAAGCCATTGCAAGAAATTTAAAAGTGATGAGTCGACTTCGCGTCCCCATTATTTCAGCGGTTATTGGTGAGGGAGGTTCAGGAGGTGCTTTAGCCATAGGTGTTGGAGATTGGATTATCATGTTGGAATACAGCATTTACGCTGTGATTTCGCCAGAAGGCTGTGCTTCTATTTTGTGGAAAAGTGCGGAAAAAGCGCCTGCTGCTGCAGAAGCGATGAATTTGACGGCAGATCGTTTAAAAGATTTAAAACTAATCGATCAAGTGTTACCTGAGCCGCTGGGAGGGTCGCACCGCGATATAGAAGATATGGCCAAGCGTCTTCGACAAACCTTTATATCGCGTCTTGAGATATTAAAAGAATTGTCTATCGATGAACTAATTGAAAAACGTTATTCTCGACTGATGTCGATGGGTTTGTAATTTGAATTCAAACATTCAATCTTTAATTCAAAAAATTCCTCAAGAGAAAACACTATGGGTGGCTTATAGTGGGGGCGTAGATTCGCACGCATTATTACACTTTTTATCACAACAATCTTTTCCTCATAAAATACGCGCAGTGCATGTCAACCATGGTTTAAGTCAATTTGCTGCGTCATGGACGCAGCATTGTCAAAAAGTATGCGATGATCTATATATCCCCCTGACGGTTGTTTGTGTCGATGCACGTGCGCCTAAAGGAAAAAGCCCTGAAGAATATGCACGAGAGCAACGTTATGATGTATTGAAAAAGTTGTTAACATCCCAGGATGTTTTGTTACTGGCGCATCATCAAGATGATCAATCTGAAACTTTGTTATTACAGCTGTGTCGTGGTGGCGGACTGCCTGGATTGGCTGCCATGTCGGAGGGAAAAAAATTAGGGGAGATTACGTTGCTACGTCCTTTATTATTTTCTGCGCGTGAAGAAATTTTAAATTATGCTCATTGCCATCAATTAAATTGGATTGAAGATGATAGTAATGAAAATGTTAGTTTTAATCGAAACTATTTACGACACAAGATTTTTCCGCTTTTAAAGGCGCGTTGGCCAAGCATCTCACGTATGCTATCGCGCACTGCTTCGCATTGTTCTGATGCACAACAACTTTTGAATGAATTAGCAGAAATGGATTTTGCACAAGGAAATCAAGACGGCACCGTGAGCATTTCTGGTATTTTAAAATTATCAAAATTAAGATGTATGAATGTACTTCGTTATTGGATAAGAAAAAAAAAATTCTTATTACCAAGTGAAATTCAACTTCATGAAATTGTAAAAACTTTATTGCTTAGCCGACGTGATGCTATGCCAGAGATAATTTTGCCGAATTTTGTTTTGCGGCGATACCGTGATGACCTTTATCTTTTGCCTTTGGGTAAAAATAAAATAGAAGAAAATGTTTTTTGTTGGGAAGAGGGGCAAACTCTATTATTACCAGGTTATGGCAAATTGATTCCTAAGAAAGAAAAAGAGTTGTTTGTGCAACGACTATTTATATCGAAATCTAGATTTGATAAAAATTATAAATTGACGGTTCGTTTCCGAGAGGGTGGAGAACGATTTCATCCTGCTGGGCGTTTAGGTTCGCATCCATTAAAGAAACTACTGCAAGAGTGGGGGGTGCCCCCCTGGGAGCGATCGCATATTCCTTTAGTTTATGTGAATGATGCGTTAGCGTGTGTTGTTGGAAAAGCGGTTTCAATCCATTTCATGAAAAACGAAAATAAACCTGAAGAGGAAGGAACATATATTGATTTTCTATTTGAGAGGGAGTGATGAAAACAGTCATTAATTTTATACCTTTGGTAGGGTATATTTTGGTGGGAATTTCGATATTAAGCATTAATGTTTATTACCCTTTCTTGATTTTTTATACACCGTACGTTAACTGGATTGCAGTGATAGGATGTTTGTTGTTGTTATTAACAGAAAAGAAGAAGATAAAAATTCATTTTTTTAAAAACAAGCAACAATCGTTTTTTTATTTTAAAATAATTTTATTTCAATGTTGCTTATTATTAACATATTTTATTACCACGATGCTTTTTTACAAAATCACTTATCCGAAAGCATTACCCATTGAGTTTGTTTTTGATGTGAAAGCATTATCGGAAAAAATTCTTTTTTCATACGGCATTTTCCCTTGGCCTTTATATGGTTTGTTGGTTGTTGCGTTTGCGCATCGTTTTTTTAATGAAAGAAAAATAGTTTCACTGGGGCGAATTATTCGGCATATTGTTCCGCATCGAAAAGTAGGGATTGTAACGATAGCGGCGCATATTTATTTTCGTCGAGGCTTGTTTTTGGCTTTGGCGTTTACTAGCATTTTCTTTACTATTTATCTAGCACAACAAATTTTGCGTTATTGGGACATTTCTTTGGAGATGGGATTAAATTTCAAAATGTTTTTGATTTGCAGCGCGCTTATGATGCCTTTTGGATTACCTGTGGTAAATGATTTTTTTAAAAAAATACATCAATATTTTAATTTTGGGGATATTTTTATTTTTGTTTTCATTTTCTGCTTAAGTATTATTGTTTTTTTGAGTATTTTTTTAGAAAGTGCCACACCTGCTTTTCATGAAGTGCCTTACTATAACTCAAATCTTACTTTATTGAGGTTCCCCCCTGAGAATAGATTAAATGAATTAATGCTTTTTACTTTATGTTGGTTTTTGGCGTTAGCATTACCCTTTTGTTGGTATATTGCCCGATTATCACCGGGGCGAAATTTATTTCAGATGATTATAGTGCTCTTCTTTGTCCCCTGTTTTTTTATGTTAATTTCGTTTATTCCGAGTGTCGCTGATTTTTTGTTATCGATATTGATGCGAATTTTTCAAAGCCCAAGAGATTTGATTATTTTAATTTTATTGAGTTTAATTTCATTAAATTTATTTTTTAGAAATAAAAGAAATGTTTTTGGCATTTGCTCTACAACCATTAAACGTCTCTCTTCGAACGCAGCAATGACTTTCATGAAATACATTGTGATTTCCATGGCGCTTTACCTTTTTTTACAATTTCGGATGTTTTATTATTTTGCTTTAGTGATGGTAGTCATGTGTTTGCTATACCTAATATCTTGCGTACTTTCGTTCTTAAAACATTTGCATTTTGACTAAAATTTGGTAATGATGGAAGATTGTCCTTGTATTAAAAGGTTTTATGGCACAGGTTCACCGAGGTGCAAGAGGATTGTTTTATCCCTTTCTTGTTTTTTCTGTTGCAAGTTTATTTTATTTTTATGATTTTTTTCTGGCTGTTTTTCCCAGTGCCATGGCGCCTGACTTAATGCGTGCCTTTAAGATTGATGCGCAGGGGCTTGGGTTTTTGCAAGCTTTCTTTTTTTATGGCTACATGCCCATGCAAATCCCGGCGGGTTTATTGTTTGATCGTTTTGGTGTACGGCGTGTTTTAGTGACGGCCAGTGCAATCTGTGCTTTCTCGCTTCTTGTTTTTGCATTTACGACAGATTATCGCCTTGCTTACTGCATGCGTTTATTAATGGGGTTGACGACGGCATTTTCTTATGTAGGTGCAGTATTGATTGCAACCTTATGGTTTCAGCAACGTTATATTCCGATGATGGCGGGATTTGTTCAGGTTATGGGAGGAATAGGCGCTATCATGGGAGAAGCACCTATATCCATGATGGTTAATCATTTTGGGCAACGACATGCCTTATTGTTAGTGGGCATGGTGGGTGTATTGATTTCAATTTTATTTTGGTTATTGATCCACGATCATCCTGACTCACATCACCATACTTATGCAGAAAGAAAGTTTACAGAAATTCAAAAATTAAAAATTATTTTTAGTCGCCCACAAAACTGGTGGAATTATCTTTTTGGTTTTGGCATTTGGGCGCCTATGTCCATCTTTTCGATCACCTGGGGCGTGTTATTTTTACGTTCTGCTTATGCATTTAGTAATGAAACGGCCGCATTATTTATGTCGCTCATTTGGATTGGCATCATGGTAGGCGGGCCGTTTTTGGGTTGGTTATCGGCATTTAGTTTAAAGCGGAAACTTCCGATGATAATAGGTTCGGTCACGGGTTTAGTTGTTTCATTGATTTTGTTTTACGGTCCTCGTTTGTCCCTGACAGGTTTAGGCGTATGTCTTTTTTTATATGGACTGGCTTCAGCATCTCAAGCGGTAGGTTTTGGTATTGCAGATGATAATAATGAACCCGAAGTAATGGGCACTGCCTTTGGTTTTGAAAATATGTCTTATGTTACAGCTGGACTCACCCTTGTTCCTTTCATCGGTTATTGGTTGAAAACACATTGGTTGGGTCAAATGGCAGAAGGTGTTCCCTTTTATACAGCGGGTGAATTTCGAAATATTTTATTTTTAAGTCCTTGTTGTTTTATGTTGGCTTTCCTTGTCACTGTTTTTTTTATTAAAGAGACGAATTGTAAACGCAAGGTGCTATCTTTGAACGTGAATGCTAAGAAATAAATTTAAAGTTTCGCGTTTAAAATCAAATTCTCCAAACCATAAAGTAATTGCTCTAGCATCATGACCTTGCGCATCGCCAACAATAATCCTGGCATAAATGCAGCGCGATTAAAGGTGTCATGTCGTATTGTTAAAAGTTCGTGATGACCTCCAAATAATATTTCTTGATGAGCCACCAAACCGGGCAAACGTACAGAGTGGATAGGCACTTCTTTCCCTTTAAGATCCATGAAAGAAACTGTTTTGAGTGCTGTTCCTGAGGGGGCATCTTTTTTATTGTTGTGATGCATTTCAATGATTTCACAGTTTGGAAAGAAATTAATAGCTTGTTTTGCCAGAAGCATCATCAATGCTGCTCCGAGTGAAAAATTAGGCGCGATGATGCCTCCTAGTTTTTTTTCATTGCATAAGGTTTGTAATGATTTAATTTGCGCAAGAGACAACCCTGTTGTGCCGATAACGGGATGTACATGGTGTTCAATGATCGTTTTTGTATTTTCATAAGCAACAGAAGCGCAAGTGAAATCCACAGCAATTTGTGCTTGAGTGTCAGATAAAGCTTTTGCTAGATTTGCTTTTCGGTTTAATTTTTCGACGATAATAAAATCAGACTCACCGCTAATCGCATGAACGGCTTCTTGTCCCATTTTCCCTGTGGCCCCATTGATAAGGACGCGCAAAACATTATTCGTCATCGATATCCTTGCGTTTTTTATTTCGATTGGATTTATGGTGATGTGGAAAAACACCTGTACCACGAGAAGTAACAGCTTGTTCAAACAATTGTAGTTTATATTTTTTTTCTTGGTCTAACAAAGGGTTCTGTTTTTTTTGAGGAAGTGTGACAGCAATTTTGCCTTCAGAGATAGAAACAGAAAATGCTTTTTTCTTTTTTCTGCTTGCAAAAAATAGTTTTGCTTTTTCTGAAACTTTAAGTAAAGGTGTGAGTTCGTCAGAAACATCCAAATTGTTTTGATTTATTCCCTCTCTAAAGAGTACACCGCTGATGATGCCCAATGTGGCGCCTAAGAGCGTACCCAAGTCGAGGTAGATGATTGTTCCTATGCAGGCACCCAGTGTGCCACCGATGCTGCCATACAGGACAAGATCAAGGGCAGGTAAGCTTGCGGTGGGATTGTTTGGTTTTTCCGTTTTTTCCTGAGGTGCTGCCATAGCATTCTTTCTGTGGGAAGGATTTGTGTTTAATTATAGATTAAATAACGTGAGTTCGACATAAAAACAAGAGAATCTTCTTGACTTGATCTTCTGAGGAGGAGTGGTCATCATGCTGCTTTATGTCTTGTTGCAACACAAAAATACTTGTTTTGCGTAAGTCTTGTGTTCCCCTTTTTTTATTATTTGGAGTTTAGGCATGAGGGTATTAGTTTCAATAAAACCCGTACTTGATCCAAGCATGAAGCCTCGTTTAAAACCCGAAGGCGCAGGGATAGACTTAAATCAAGCAAAGAGGATTATAAACCCCTTTGATGAGATTGCATTGGAGGAAGCGCTTCGACTGAAAGAATCGGGGAAGGCAACTGAAGTGGTGATTGTTTCAGTAGGGAATTTACAAGCACAAGAGACTTTACGGCATGGTCTTGCTTTGGGGGCAGATAGAGCCCTTCTGATTCAAACAGAGCGTTATTGTTCATCTTTGATGATTGCGAAAATTTTAAAAGCGATGGTATTAAGAGAATTACCGGCGCTCATGTTTTTGGGGAAACAGGCAATTGACACAGACAATAATCAAGTCGGACAAATGCTTGCTGGATTATTAAATTGGCCGCAAGGAACATTTATTTCTCGTTTAGAATTACAAACGAATGAAATCATGGTGACCCGAGAACTTGATGAGGGGCTTGAAACATTGAAGCTAAGATTGCCTGCTGTAGTTACGGTAGACTTACGGTTAAACACACCACGCTATGCTAGCTTACCCAATATCGTGAAAGCCAAACAAAAGCCTTTAACTGTCATAACATTGGAAAGTTTGGATCTTAGCTTAGCAGAACCAAATTATAAAATCGTAAATACTTCTTTACCTATTTCTTCTAGAAAAAAAATAAAAGTAAATTCAGTACAAGAACTTATTGAGAAATTAAAAAAAGAGGCAAAAGTATTATGAAGGTGTTAGTGATAGCAGAGTATGAACGTCAGCGATTGAAACCATCTTTTTTTTCTGCATTGACTGCTGCCAAGCAATTATCTCCTGGCAATGAAATTGATTTATTTGTTGCGGGCTTTGAGTGTAACGATTTGCTTCAGGTTATAAAAAAAATAAATGTTAAAAAAATCATTTTAGTAGATGATAAGAAATGTGAACATCAACTTGCTGAGGTGGTGGCAGACCTTATTTCAAAGGTTGCTATACATTATGATTTTGTAATCATGTCTGCAACCACCTTTGGAAAAAATATTTTGCCTCGTGCTGCTGCATTATGTGATTGTACGCTTATTGCAGATGTGGTTCAGATCATTGATCCGGCAACATTTGTTCGTCCTATTTACGCGGGAAATGTTTTAGAAACGATACAAACAAGTGAGAAAATTAAATTTCTAACAATTCGTGCTTCTGCATTTGAACCGACGCTTATTGAAAGTGATATTGAAGCAGAAGTGGAATGTATAAAAGAAGATTTAATTTCCTCAAGGCAAGATATTGTTTTTATTTCTTCTGAGTTAACAGAGCAGACGCGTCCGAGTTTAGAAAGCGCACGTATTGTTGTTTCTGGAGGACGTGCCTTAAAAAGCAAAGAGAATTTCAAATTAATTGAAGATTTGGCGGACAAGTTGCATGCTGCGGTAGGTGCAACGCGCGCGGCGGTAGACGCGGGTTTTATATCAAATGATTTTCAAGTAGGTCAAACGGGGAAAATTGTTGCGCCTCAATTATATATTGCGATTGGTATTTCAGGTGCAATACAACACTTGGCGGGCATGAAAGAAAGTAAGGTCATCGTTGTGATAAATCAAGACCCGGATGCGCCTATTTTTAAAATAGCGGATTATGGTTTAGTAGGTGATTTATTTCAGATTATTCCAGCATTGATCAATGAATTAGAAAAATGTAATAAAACATTAACTTGAGGTTTTTACAATGAAATTATGTCATTTTGAAGCAGGCGGGCAGCAGCCTTTATTTTTAATTGCAGGTCCTTGTGTTATTGAAGGAGAGGCACTAGCGATTGAGACGGCGGGAAAATTAAAAGAAATTTGTTTAAGGTTAAACATCCCGTTTATTTACAAATCTTCCTTTGACAAAGCGAATCGTTCCTCGATCAAAAGTTTTAGAGGGTTAGGGTTAGAAGAGGGATTGCGAATTTTACAAAAAGTAAAAGACACTTTTAAAATTCCTGTATTAACGGATGTTCATGAAGACACGCCATTAGAGGAAGTTGCCAGTGTTGTTGATGTTTTACAAACGCCGGCTTTTTTATGTCGGCAAACTAATTTTATTTTGAAAGTAATGTCGCAAAACAAGCCTGTTAATATTAAGAAAGGGCAATTTCTTTCGCCTTGGGAAATGACGCATGTTGTTGAGAAAGCGCGATCAAGTGGGAATCACGCTATTTTAGTTTGTGAACGAGGGTTTTCGTTTGGATATAACAATCTTGTTTCAGACATGCGTTCACTTGCGATTATGCGACAAACGCATTGTCCTGTTGTATTTGATGCGACGCACTCTGTGCAATTGCCGGGAGGATTAGCTAATAGCACGGGAGGCACTCGGGAAATGATACCTGTATTAGCGCGTGCTGCAGTAGGTGTAGGCATTGCGGGTTTATTTATGGAAACGCATCCAGAACCAGAAAAAGCATTAAGTGATGGTCCAAATGCATGGCCTCTGAATCAAATGCAGGCGTTACTTGAAGTCATAAAACAGATTGACACAGTCGTTAAAAAACAAATTGAGATCACATGTTGACTGTGATGAATTAGAAAGATAAACTGCGCGCGCTTTCTCAGAAAGAAATGTACGGTAAATAAAAAAAAGAAGTTAAGATCAAGTTAGTTTTTGCGATAAAATTCATTTCCGAAAATGTCTTGCAAAGTATTCTTGACATTTAAATTCGTCAGAGTAAAATGCCATCCTCCTTTTGTGTGAGGAAATGTTCTTTAAAAAGCGAAGTAATAGAGAAAGAAATAGTTGTGGGTGTTTGCATCAGAAAGTTCGTAGATGCAAGTTAACCTCAGCAATGAACTTTGAGAGTTTATTAGTAATGAGGGTTAGGCATCAAACTTGAACGAGTTCTTATTGCATGCAAATGTGATGAGATAACAAGTTTACATGAAGAGTTTGATCCTGGCTCAGATTGAACGCTGGCGGCATGCTTAACACATGCAAGTCGAACGGCAGCACAGTAGAGGGCAACCTTTATGGGTGGCGAGTGGCGGACGGGTGAGTAATGCATAGGAATCTGCCTTAAAGAGGGGGATAACTCGGGGAAACTCGAGCTAATACCGCGTGTGACCGTAAGGTGATAGGAGGGGACCGTAAGGCCTTCCGCTTTAAGATGAGCCTATGTCGGATTAGCTAGTTGGTTAGGTAATGGCTGACCAAGGCAAAGATCCGTAGCTGGTCTGAGAGGATGATCAGCCACACTGGGACTGAGACACGGCCCAGACTCCTACGGGAGGCAGCAGTGGGGAATATTGGACAATGGGGGAAACCCTGATCCAGCAATGCCGTGTGTGTGAAGAAGGCCTGCGGGTTGTAAAGCACTTTAGTGGGGGAGGAAACGGGACTATTTAATAAATAGTGCCGATGACGTAACCCCAAGAATAAGCACCGGCTAACTCTGTGCCAGCAGCCGCGGTAATACAGAGGGTGCGAGCGTTAATCGGAATTACTGGGCGTAAAGGGTGTGTAGGTGGTTTTTTAAGTCGTTTGTGAAATTCCTGGGCTTAACCTGGGCGCTGTGAACGAAACTGGGAAACTAGAGTAGAGTAGAGGGAAGTGGAATTTCCGGTGTAGCGGTGAAATGCGTAGATATCGGAAGGAACACCAGTGGCGAAAGCGGCTTCCTGGACTCATACTGACACTGAGACACGAAAGCGTGGGGATCAAACAGGATTAGATACCCTGGTAGTCCACGCTGTAAACGATGAGAACTGGATGTTGGAAAGCAATTGCTTTTTAGTATCGTAGCTAACGCGCTAAGTTCTCCGCCTGGGGAGTACGGCCGCAAGGTTAAAACTCAAAGGAATTGACG
>MGYM01000014.1:0-2855 GCA_001801745.1 Gammaproteobacteria bacterium RIFCSPLOWO2_02_FULL_38_11 | reverse complement strand
GAAGCCAATCTCAGAAAACTACTCGTAGTCCGGATCGGAGTCTGCAACTCGACTCCGTGAAGTTGGAATCGCTAGTAATCGCGGATCAGAACGCCGCGGTGAATACGTTCCCGGGCCTTGTACACACCGCCCGTCATACCATGGGAGTGGGTTGTACCAGAAGGCAATAGTTCAACCGCAAGGGGAACGTTGACCACGGTATGATTCATGACTGGGGTAAAGTCGTAACAAGGTAGCCGTAGGGGAACCTGCGGCTGGATCACCTCCTTAATTTTTTTATATTGATGCAAGCACTCACAACTATTTCTTTTTTTATTTTTTACTGAAATTTAGCTAAATTATATTTGGCTAATATTATGGTAGTTCTAAAAAATAGAAATTTTGCGTTTTTTAGAGCTGCCCTAAAGTTCCAGGGTCTGTAGCTCAGTTGGTTAGAGCGCACCCCTGATAAGGGTGAGGTCAGTAGTTCAAATCTACTCAGACCCACCATTCAGAGATTTATCTAAGAGGCGATATTCCTCATTAGAGTATCCTCAGAATGGGGCCATAGCTCAGTTGGTAGAGCGCCAGCTTTGCAAGCTGGATGTCGTCGGTTCGACCCCGACTGGCTCCACCAAAATAAAGAAAGATACAAGATTTTTAAATTATTTACATGTGTAAGTAATTTGTTCTTTAAAAATGTAAAGATAGATTAAGGCAAAATTTATTTGATATTTAATTTTTAAATATTAAGTAAGGGTATATTGCAAAAAAGCAAATTTCTAAAAGTTTTTTCAAGAAGCTATATTCATGAAACAAAATCATAATCATATTCTGTGAGTTATATTCACTGAAAAGATAACTGATTTAAAAGGTTTTATGATTATAGAGTCAAGTAACAAAGCGCATATGAAGGATGCCTTGGCAGTAGAAGGCGATGAAAGACGTGGTAGCCTGCGAAAAGCATCGGGGAGTTGGCAACAAACTTTGATCCGGTGATATCTGAATGGGGAAACCCAACCCGCAAGGGTTATCTTACTTCCGAATACATAGGAGTAAGAAGCGAACTCGGGGAACTGAAACATCTCAGTACCCGAAGGAAAAGACATCAATTGAGATTCCGTCAGTAGCGGCGAGCGAACGCGGAACAGCCCAGTTACAGTAGATAACATGGTATTTAACCAAACAACTTGGGAAGGTTGGCGATACAGGGTGATAGCCCCGTAGGTGAAAAAAACATGTTATTGGTAACGAAGAGTAAGACGGGACACGTGAAATCCTGTTTGAAGATGGGGGGACCATCCTCCAAGGCTAAATACTAACTACTGACCGATAGTGAACAAGTACCGTGAGGGAAAGGCGAAAAGAACCCCGGGAGGGGAGTGAAATAGAACCTGAAATCATATGCGTACAAGCTGTGGGAGCAGATTTATTCTGTGACCGCGTACCTTTTGTATAATGGGTCAGCGAGTTACTTGCTGTGGCAAGCCTAACCGAATAGGGGAGGCATAGGGAAACCGAGTCTGAATAGGGCGTGGCAACTTTGTTGCTGGAGTCGCAGTGAGTAGACCCGAAGCCGAGCGATCTATCCATGGCCAGGATGAAGGTACGGTAACACGTACTGGAGGTCCGAACCCACTCCCGTTGAAAAGGTAGGGGATGAGCTGTGGATAGGAGTGAAAGGCTAATCAAGCTCGGAGATAGCTGGTTCTCCTCGAAAGCTATTGAGGTAGCGCCTTGTGTCATCACTTCTGGGGGTAGAGCACTGTTTCGATAAAGGGGCTGTCATGGCTTGCTGAGTCGATGCAAACTCCGAATACTGGAAAGTGAAACACAGGAGACACACGGTGGGTGCTAACGTCCATCGTGAAGAGGGAAACAACCCAGACCACCTGCTAAGGTCCTGGAATTGACGTTAAGTGGTAAACGATGTGGAAAGGCATAGACAGCCAGGAGGTTGGCTTAGAAGCAGCCATCCTTTAAAGAAAGCGTAATAGCTCACTGGTCGAGTCGGTCTGCGCGGAAGATGTAACGGGGCTTAAACGTCATACCGAAGCAGTGGATCTAGAGATTTTAATCTCTAGGTGGTAGAGGAGCGTTCTGTAAGCTGATGAAGGTGAACCGAGAGGTTTGCTGGAGGTATCAGAAGTGCGAATGCTGACATGAGTAACGATAATGCGAGTGAAAAACTTGCACGCCGAAAGTCTAAGGTTTCCCTACGCCACGTTAATCGGCGTGGGGTGAGTCGGCCCCTAAGGCGAGGCTGAAAAGCGTAGTTGATGGGAAACGGGTTAATATTCCCGTACTTAAATATATTGCGAAGGGAGGACGAAGGAAGCTAAGTGAGCCAGCGATTGGTTGTGCTGGTTTAAGCTAGTAGGAAGACAAGTTAGGTAAATCCGATTTGTTAATTCTGAGAAGCAAATACAAGCTATTAGCAATAATAGTAAAGTCACTGATGCTCAACTTCCGGGAAAAGTCTCTAAGCTATAGATATATTTAAACCGTACCGCAATCCGACACAGGTAGACGGGTAGAGAATACTCAGGCGCTTGAGAGAACTTAGGTGAAGGAACTAGGCAAATTGGCACCGTAACTTCGGGAGAAGGTGCACCTTCTGTTGTGAACATCCTGCGATGGGAGCAACAGAAGGTTGAAATAACCAGGTGGTTGCGACTGTTTAACAAAAACACAGCACTCTGCGAACTCGGAAGAGGAAGTATAGGGTGTGACGCCTGCCCGGTGCTGGAAGGTTAAGTGAAGGGGTGCAAGCTCTAGATCGAAGCCCCAGTAAACGGCGGCCGTAACTATAACGGTCCTAAGGTAGCGAAATTCCTTGTCGGGTAAGTTCCGACCTGCACGAATGGCGTAACGAC
>MGYM01000013.1:557-37460 GCA_001801745.1 Gammaproteobacteria bacterium RIFCSPLOWO2_02_FULL_38_11 | reverse complement strand
ACGTGAAAAAGTATGATGGTGCGATAAAAAAAGGAGTTTAAGTTAAAAACCAAGCTCTCTAATTTTCAAGATTTCACGTGTGACTCTTTCAAAATCTTGCAAAATATTTTGAAAGCAGGTGTCCGGAAAACGTCTCATTTTGCTTTAGTTCGAGGCGCGTGAATTTTTTAAAGCGCAGTTTACATAGCGTAAATGAGCATTTAAAAAATTCGCGCAACAAAGAAATAAAGCAAAAAGGACGTTTTTCACGGACGACTTCAAGTACAAGGTTTCAGGAATAAGACATAGAACTACTCGCCTGCATTGGCACTATTGGCTCATCATATTCTGTTTCTTGGTCTTTTATCCCTGCATGCACTCTCTTGCTAGAGCATAACGGGGATAAAAAACGATTACATCGTGGAATATAAACTTTTAGAAACGCCTCTCGCCTGTTTGGATCCAAAGCATTATAGTAAAAAGCACAAAACTCAGAGAGGTACTCAAGATCAGTCGTCTCCTTTATTTTTTTTGACAAATACCCCGCATCAAACAAACGCTGAATGAAATTAAGCTCGCTTGAATCCAAGATTGGCTCTGGGCAGTTAATATATTTAAATCCAAAATACGCTACTAAAGCCTCATAGTATTTATCATCACCCTTCACAACCCCATCCACAGCGTGATCTATCGCAGTACGACCCGAAAGATCGGGGACATTAATAACAGAGAATGCGTATGATTTAGCAACATCAGTAATCTCGGGATAAGAATAAAGATAACTGTCGGATTTTTTTAATGTCCTTTTTAAAACAGTCATCTTATCATTTAAATCTATACAGAGCTGACGATTTTTTCTCAAAAATAATCGTAGTGAAGGAAAATCATTTCTTCTCACAGCCTCAATCAAAGAAAGAGATTGAATGGACAAATGACTAATAGAACCACGGGACTTTTCCCAGTCCGAAATTTTTTTTATAAATTTTTCATCTTCAATTATATTAAGATATAAATACTCTAATACATTCGAATAACACCGCAAAAACTGACGAAGATAACTTGGCTCAGCTTCAGAAAAAGAAGAAAGCGCTTGCCCCAAACAAAAGACACCCATTTGATCTTCTGCCTCATTACACTCTCGGAGTAATTTATCTAAAAAAAGTTTAAAACAGATAATGATCCCCTGTCGCGAAGTCAGGACCAGCTCTTTTTTCTCTAATTCTAATCGGATATAGAAAAGAACAATACTATGAAAAAAATCAGGGTGATGTTTTACAGCCTGACAAACTTGATTTATCTTTTCTTCTTCATTCATATTATCCTCAAAAATAAGTATACTTAAGAAAATTAAAATTTCAGATTCACAGGAACAAACATGAAAATCTTATGTGTCATCCCCAGCCGCATCGGTTCTACCCGGCTTGCTCGCAAACCTCTGTTGCCCATTCAAGGCAAACCCATGATCCAACACGTTTACGAAAATGCTCGCAAGTGTGCACTATTGACAGAAGTCTTAGTCGCAACAGACAGTGAAGAAATTTTTGATCTCATTCAAAGTCAGGGCGGCAAGGCTATCATGACCGATTCTGCTATTCCCTCAGGTTCCCACCGCACAGCAATCATTGCAGAACATTTCCCCGACATGAACGTTATCATAAATTTACAAGGGGATGAACCCTTCATGAAACCCAAGATGCTGGAAGCACTCGTTTCCTCTTATTTACAAGGCGATATGCCTGAGATGACAACCCTGGCCTGCCCTTTATTACCCGAAGATCTTAATAACCCTAGCATCGTAAAAGTCGTCACAGATCAACACCATAACGCACTTTATTTTTCTCGCGCCCCAATCCCTTATTTTCGTGAAACAATTCAAGAAGTGCCTGCCTATCACCATCTTGGTGTCTACGCTTTCCGTAAAGATTTTCTAAAAATCTATTGTGAGCTTCCTGAAACACCACTTGGCAAAGCTGAAAATCTCGAACAATTACGTGTTTTAGAACATGGCTATAAAATCAAAGTCAATTTAACACATGAAAAAACAATGGAAATTAACACGCAGGAAGAATGGGAGAAAGCACAGTATTTTCAAAATTAATCCATCGCACGCGAAAATGAATAGGGAGTTTAAAACAAAAAAACTTCTTAATTTAAAAGAGTTCAGGCGCGACAATTAAAAAATCTTGCAGAAAATTTTCAACGAGGCCTTGGGAAAACGCGATTTTCGTCATTGCGAAAAAAATGCGTCTTATGATTTTGAAAAAAAGCAGAAGGATTCACGCATTTTTTGAAGCAATCCAGATCAACTCTTTTTTAAAAAAATCGTAAAAAAAAGAACTCCGTCCTGGATTGCTTCGAAAAACACAGGGAAGATTTTTCTTCTTTTTAAAACAAGGGGCGTGTTTTTCTCGCAATGACGTAAAATGTTTTTTATAAACGACTAATCCATAGTAGGTAGATCAAGCACATACCACGCAGAACGCCCCTTTCCACATAATATCAAATATTTCTTTTTGACTAATCCTCTTAGCAAACTCTTTAAGGTATTACGATTTATTTTTGTTAAATTTTCAAGTTGGCTGATTGTAACTTGAGAATAGGATTTCACATGATTCATTATTTCTAATTCTAATGGATTCAATTTTCCAATTAATACACTGTCTTTTTTTAATTTTCGATTTAAATTATCCTTCTGTTTTTTCAGAACAGAAAGAAAAAATCTAAGCCAACTTGTCCAGTTAGGATTGGATTTATTTAATGTTGCTTGCGTTCGTCTTAATGCTAGATAATAATTTTTTTTATTTTCTTCGATAATGCTCTCTAAAGAACTATAGGGGACATAGCTATACCCCAACCTTAATAATAACAAAATCGTTAAGACGCGTGATAAGCGACCATTCCCATCTTGAAAAGGATGAATCGCTAAAAACCATACAATAAAAATACCTACAACTACCAAAGGATGTAATGTCTTTTTTAGCAAAGCTTCATTGGTCCAATGGATTATTTCTTTCATCAAAAAAGGAGTATCGAACGGCTTTGCTGTTTCAAAAACAATACCTACGCTCTTTCCTTGATTATTAAAGGCCTCTACATGATTGGGAAATTTTTTATATTTTCCCCGATGACGCACATCTTTAGAACTGTATTTTAATAATATCGAATGCAATTGCTTTATGTAATTTTCTGTAAGCGGAATGGTATCGTAACTCTGGAATATTTCTTCTATTCCTTCTGCATAACCCGCTATTTCTTCTTCGTCACGTGAACGAAAAGACTGGATTTCAATATTTAATAATAACTTTTCTACTTCCTTGTCTGATAATCTAGAACCTTCAATACGGGTCGAAGAACCGATGCTCTCAATTGTCGCCACCTTGCGTAATTGTGCTAAACGCTCAGGGTGTAATTCCTTTATCTCCACCCAAATACACTGAAATCTATCTATTTCAGAAATTAAATTAAGCATTTGAGGATTTAAACGGATAGGCTTAATTTCTATGATTTTTCCCTCAGAAGGCCGTCTCATTAAACCATTCCCAGATATACCCACACACCCAATTATACCCAATTACACCCAATATGCCAGTGGTGTTATGGGATAAAAGGCAAGCCGGCATGGTCATATATTTTTTTAATAGATTTACTTTTTTGAGTAAGCCATTGTTGATTCTTTTTAATTTTTTCACGGTAAAATTGAATTGTTCTTTTAGAGGTTTTTTCAATGCACAAAGGAGAAATAACACGATAAACATCATTTTTAATCAATTTACAAAATGATTGCATCTCTTTTAAAGTAAGCAATTCTAATGCACATTCTTTATGAATACACACCGCTACCATTTGACCTACCACTTCATGCGCTTGTCGAAATGCTAAACCTTTTTTTACTAAATATTCTGCAAAAACTGTTGCGTTTAAAAATCCTTTTTCCAAAGCTTTCTTCATCGTTTCTTTATTTATTTTCAATGAAGATAATAATAAAGAATAAATCGATAATGTGTCTTCTAATGTTTTTATTGTGTCAAATAAGGGCTCTTTGTCTTCTTGCAAATCTTTATTGTAAGCCAAAGGCAAGCTTTTCATGATGCTTAAAAGCGATATCAGCGAACCATAAACACGCCCCGTTTTCCCTCGCCCTAATTCCGCCACGTCCGGATTTTTTTTCTGCGGCATCATACTACTGCCCGTGCAAAACGCATCGTCAAAAGAAATAAAATTAAATTCTTGAGTGGACCACAAAATCCATTCCTCACTTAATCTTGAAATATGCATCATGATAAGACTGGCTGCTGCTAAAAATGAAATAACAAAATCACGATCACTGACCGCATCTAAGCTACTCGCATAAACAGCATCAAATCCCAACAATTTCGCAACATATTCTTTATTCGTCGGTAAAATCGTTCCGGAAAGCGCACATGCACCCAAGGGCGAGGTATTAACCGCAGGCCATAAAGATTTTAAATTTTCAATATCACGGGCAAACATCGAAATATAAGCAAAACAATATTGAGAAAAACGTAATGGCTGCGCGCGCTGTAAATGGGTATAACCCGGCAAAATAACATCTTCATTTTCTTCTGCTATCTTTAAAAAATTATTTTGTAACAAAACCAATAAGTCTAAAATGCTTAATATTTTTTTTCTTAAATATAAATGTAAATCTAAAGCCACTTGATCATTTCGACTACGTGCCGTATGTAATTTCCCCGCTGTCGGACCTATATACTTATGCAGAAGACGTTCTATATTCATATGAATATCTTCGTCTTCTATAAAAAATTTAATTTTATTTTCAGAAACCAAGCTTGCAATTTTTTCCAACCCTTTTTTTAAAAGTTCACCTTCTTTTTTTGTGATAATGCCACAATGAGATAACATATTTGTATGCGCCAAACTCCCTAAAATATCTTCAAAAACAAGCACTTTATCAAACATAATTGATGCTGTGTAACGCTCAACAATCGGATGCATCTTCTTTTTGAAACGACCACCCCACAATTTTTTACTCATCCGTTTGTCCTAAGAAAGCAATATTACGATCTGTTTTCGTGGGCAAGCCCCACAATTTAATAAATCCTTCTGCCGCATGATGATCAAATTGATCTTCCTCGGCATAGGTCGCTAACGACTTGATGTATAAAGAATAAGGCGAGCTTCGTCCCACAACAATAGCTTGACCTTTATGCAATCTTATACGTACTTTTCCTGTCACTCGTTCTTGCGTTTTTTGAATAAATGCATACAGGGCTTCTCTTAAAGATGAAAACCATAATCCTTCATAAATTAAATTTGAAAATTCATTTTCAATCAGCGGCTTGAAATGCGCAACTTCACGGACCAAGGTCAAAGCTTCCAATGCACGATGCGCTGCAATCAAGGTCATCGCAGCAGGCGCTTCATATACCTCTCTGGATTTAATACCAATCAAACGGTTTTCAACATGATCAATACGCCCTACCCCGTGCTTTCCTGCTATTTGATTAAGTTCTTGAATCAATTCAGGTAATAATTTTTGATGCCCATCTAAACTCTTTGGAATACCTGACTCAAATCCAATGATCACTTCTTCTGCTAAATCAGGACATTGTAAAACAGAAGAAGTTAAGGCGTAAGCTTCTTCAGGTGGCGGTACCCAAGGGTCTTCTAATACACCACATTCACAACTACGTCCCCATAAATTTTGATCAATGCTAAATGGATTATTTAAATCGATCGGCAAAGGGATATTATGTTTTTTCGCATACAAAATCGCTTCTTCACGCGGCATGGGATTTTCTCTGGCAGGCGCAACGATTTTTAAATGTGGCGCCAAAGAATGTATCGCTACATCAAAACGTACTTGGTCATTGCCCTTGCCCGTACAACCATGTGCAACAGCCACCGCATTTTCTTTTTTTGCAATTTCTACCAAACTGCGTGCAATCAAAGGACGAGACAAGGCAGAAATTAAAGGGTAAACACCTTCATACAAACAATTGGCTTGTAATGCAGGCACTAAAAATTCTTCTGAAAACATCGTTTGTAAAGGCATAACATAACATTGCTTCGCACCCACTTTCAGTGCTTTATCACGAATGGGTTCTAATACTTTCCCCTCCCCCACATCCACGACCATCGCAATAACATCATAACCATATTTTTCGTTTAACCATTTGATTGAACAGGAGGTGTCAAGCCCTCCTGAATAAGCTAATATAATTTTTTCAGCCATATTTTATTTCCCCTTTAATAACATTAATAACAATGATTTTTGAACATGCAATCGATTTTCACTTTGTTGAAAAATCACAGATTCGGCTTTCTCAGGCAAGGTTTCACTGATTTCTTTTCCACGCTGCATTGGAAGACAATGCATTAAAATGGCATGCGGCATGGCTTTTTGCATTAATGCCTCATTGATTTGAAATCCTTGAAATAAAGACTCTTCTGCTTTTTCTTCAAAGCCCATGCTTGTCCACACATCCGTATAAACCGCATTGGCATGTTTGATGGCAGCTTCAGGGCTTGTAAAAGAAATAATTTTTCCCGTCAATGAATTTAATTTTTCTAAACTTCTTTTCAAAATTTCAGAATGAGGCTGTCTTTTTGCAGGGCAGCAATAATGTAAGGTCACGCCCATTTGCGGCGCAAGTAATAACAGGCTATGCAAAATGTTATTTCCATCGCCGATATAACATAAAGTAACATTCTGGAAAGAACTAAAATGTTCGAGCAATGTTAAAAGATCAGCTAAAATTTGGCAGGGATGATGCAAGTCAGATAAGCCATTAATCACAGGGACCGTGCTCATACTCGACATTTTTTTAAGATATTCATCATCAAATGTACGAACAACAATGCCGCTACAATAAGCACTCAGCACCCGCGCTTGATCTTCAGGCGTTTCTTCTTTACGTGTAGTTTGAATACTTTCAATAACATCACCCCCCAACTCTCTCATGGCAACTGTAAAACTAAAACGTGTGCGCAAGGAAGGCTTGTCAAACAGTAGCGCCAATTGTTTTTTTTCTAAAATTAATTTTTCATTTTTTTTAAAACGATCCTTTTTTAATATCAAAGCGGTATTTAAAATCTTTTTCAATTCATCCGGGCTTAACTCTTCTCCTGTTAAAAAATGCTTTATTTGACGCTTATATAAATTTTGCAATGAAGTCACCTGAAAAGATTCTTTCAAGTAATAATCTAAAGCACCTATTAACATTAAGGCAGCACGATGTGAGGTGACATAACAAATCTCTTTGTCAACAGCAAAACGAGCGGCTTTTAACGCTTCTTCATGAGGATCAAAAAATGCATTGATTGCGATGATCAATGCACAATCAGAAGATAACTTAGACGTAATTTTAAATCCTAACTGTTTTAATTTTTCTGAAAAAAATTTTTTATCTTGTAATGAAGCCACAATATAAGCCAAACCTGGTTTTGGTAGAGGGTTCCCTGACGCAATCTGCGCTTTCGCATAAGCTTCAGAAGGTGTGCTACCTATCCCCATCACCTCTCCCGTCGATTTCATTTCTGGTCCTAAAAAAACAGGAGATTTTGAAAATTTCGAAAAAGGCAATACCGCCTCTTTAACACAATAATAAGGTAAGCTTTGTATTGAAGAAAATGATTGTGTTTGTAATTTTTCACCTAACGCACAATAAACAGCAAGCTCCACCAAAGGGATACCGGTGGCTTTACAAACAAAAGGCAAAGTTCGGGAAGCACGAGGATTAACTTCAATGATGTAAATCGTTTGGTTTTGAATTGCAAATTGTACATTGAAAATACCTTTTAAATTTAAATGATTTGCAATTTTTTGAATTTGTTCTTTTAAATTTTCTTGAATTTCTTTATTTAAATTAAGCATCGGTGTAATACACGCTGAATCACCTGAGTGCACACCTGCCAACTCAATATGTTCTAAAAAAGCAGGAATGAACACCTCTTCGCCGTCAGTGATCACATCCACGTCCACTTCAAGCGCTTCTTCCAAAAACTTTTCTATTAAGACAGGATAACGATCATCCATCGCAAATGCTTTTTCTAAATAAATTTTTAATTTTTCCATCTCATTGATAATTGACATCGCTGCCCCCCCTAATACAAAAGAAGGGCGAATAATCAAGGGGAACCCCATTTGCTTAGCAGTCTTCTCACCCTCTTGTATCGTAGAAACACAATGATTTTCAGGCTGTTTTAATTTTAAGGTATGAAGCAATTGTTGGAAGGCATAACGATCTTCTGTTTTGTGCACAGCCTGCATATCAAGACCTAATAGATTGATACCCACTTTCGCCAAATCTTCCGCTAATTTTAAAGGCGTCTGCCCTCCCCATTGCAAAAACACACCTTTAGGTTTTTCTAGACGAATTATTTCTAAAACTTCTTCTAAGGTTAAAGGAGAAAAATAAAGCCGATCAGCAATATCATAATCCGTTGACACAGTTTCAGGATTACAATTCACCATAATCGTTTCATAATCCCTTTTTTTCAAAGCTTTCACGGCATGCACACAACAATAATCAAACTCAATCCCTTGACCAATACGATTGGGACCACTACCAATAATTAATATTTTTTCTTTTTGACTAGGCGCTGCTTCACATATTCGTTCGTAAGTACTATAAAGATAGGCCGTTGGTGTAAAGAATTCACCGGCACAACTATCAACACGTTTGTACACAGGATGAAGCAACATCGCATACCTTAATTGACGAATATCTTCTTCAGAGGAATTTACGCAAGCTGCAATGTGTGCATCAGAAAATCCTTGTCTTTTATACGACTTTAAAACATCCAGCGTTAAATCATCTATTTTATTTTTTTTAATATTTTTTTCTATTTGAATTAAAGAATTTATTTTTTCCAAAAACCAAGGATCGATATACGTTAATTCAAATAATTCTCTTGGCGTTTTATCTTGACGAAACGCTTCTGCAATAGCCTCCAGTTGTTCTGAACCATTTTCTTTAATCTTATTTTTCAAGTCATCCCAAGTTAAATTTTCAAAAATAGTTGAAAATCCGCTGTTTTTATTCTCTAAACTTGCCAGGGCTTTTTGTAGTGCTTCTTCAAAAGTACGTCCAATTCCCATCACCTCACCCACTGAACGCATTTGAGGGCCTTTTTTATTTTCTTGTTGAGGGAATTTTTCAAAATTGAATCTTGGGATTTTTACCACAACATAATCTAAGCTTGGTTCAAAAGAAGAAGGCAGTTGATCACCCGTGATATCATTTCTCAATTCATCTAAGGTGTACCCAACTGCAAGTTTGGCGGCTATTTTTGCAATGGGAAACCCACTGGCTTTAGATACCAAAGCAGAAGAACGTGAAACACGCGGATTCATTTCAATGACAACACGTCTTCCTGTTGTAGGATGCACAGCGAACTGCACATTACTGCCTCCCGTGTCCACACCCACCGCACGTAAAATTGAGAATGCATCTTGTCGCATCGCTTGATATTCTTTGTCTGTGAGCGTTTGAATCGGCGCGACAGTGATAGAGTCGCCCGTATGAACACCCAAAGGATCAAGATTTTCAACCCCACAAACGATGATGCAATTATCGAAACGATCACGAATCACTTCTAATTCAAATTCTTTCCAGCCGATTAAGGCTTCATCTATCGTAATTTCTTGCAAATCTGAAACAGCAAAGGCATTTTCACATAAATTTAAAAATTCTTTTTCGTCATATGCCAAGCCCGCACCTGTCCCTCCCAACGCAAAAGAAGGACGAATGATCACGGGGAAAGAAATCATTTTCAAAATATTTTTTGATTCTTCAATATTTTTTATTTTAAAAGAAGCGGGCGTTTCTAAATTAATTTTTTTCATCAAGTCATGAAATAAGCTGCGATTTTCTGCTAATTCAATGGCTTTAATGGATGCGCCAATTAACTCAATGTGATATCGCTCTAAAATCCCTTGTTTTGCAAGGGCAAGCGCGCAATTTAATGCGGTCTGCCCTCCGAGGGTGGGCAGTAAAACTTGGGGACGTTCTTTAATAATGATTTTCTCAAGGGACTCCACCGTTAACGGCTCAATGTAAGTGGCATCAGCCATGTCGGGATCTGTCATCATCGTGGCAGGATTGGAATTCACTAAAATTATACGATAACCCTCTTCTTTTAGGGCTTTGCATGCTTGTGTTCCCGCATAATCAAACTCGCAGGCCTGCCCTATGATAATAGGCCCTGCACCGATGATTAAAATGCTATGGATATCAGTTCGTTTTGGCATGTGTCTTAATCAATGAGAAGAAACGATCAAATAAATTATTTAATTCTGTTGGACCAGGGCTACTTTCCGGATGTCCTTGAAAACCAAAAGCAGGCAGATCTTGACGTTCAATACCTGCAATAGTGCCATCAAATAAAGAACGGTGTGTTACATATAAGTTGTCTGGCAAACTGTCTTCATCCACCACAAATCCATGATTTTGTGAGCTGATAAACACACATTTCGTTTTTAAACATTGAACGGGATGATTAGCGCCATGATGACCTCGCTTCATCTTTTTTGTTTGCGCACCACATGCTAATGCTAAAAGTTGATGACCTAAACAAATGCCCATTAAAGGAATTTGTTTTTTTAAAAAAATCTTTATTGCTTTAATAGCATAATCACAAGCAGCAGGATCTCCCGGCCCATTAGATAATACGATGCCTTTGGGATGAAGCGACAATACTTCTTCTGGCGATGTCGTCGCAGGAACAACAATCACGGAGTAATCACTTTCAGAAAGCATGCGTAAAATACTGTACTTCACACCAAAATCGTAAACAACAATGCAGGGCGCACCTTCTTCTTTTTTATTCCAACTATAATTTTTACTCGTCGTCACTTCTTTTGCTAAATCTTTCCCTTCTAATCCCGGAAAATTTTTTGCTAATCTCAAAGCTTCTGAAATATTAATTTTTCCTGACATCAAACAAGCAGATTGACTGCCCTTTTCTCTTAAATGATGAGTCAAAGCGCGCGTATCAATTTCACTGATCGCAATTAATTTCTGCTTTTCAAAAAAATTTTTTAAACTCGTTTGTGCTCTCCAATTACTCGTGATATCAGAAAAGCTTCGCATGATCACGCCTTTAGCAAAAACATGCTCTGATTCCATATCCAAAGCGTTAACACCCACATTACCAATGTGAGGCTGCGTAAAAGTAATAATTTGAGAAGCATAGGAAGGGTCGGTTAATATCTCTTGGTAACCTGTTTGTGCCGTGTTAAATACGACTTCCCCGCAGACAGCACCCAGGCTACCTACGCTAAGGCCTTCAAAAATAAGACCATCTGCTAATACGAGGACTCCAGGATTGACACACTTACCCATAAAATACCTTCTAAATCGGTTTGTATATTTATACAATATAATGTATTATTATACACACTGCAAGGATTTACTCCACTTAAAGAGGGTACTCTTTATGCCTAGAAAGAAACACTACTCGTCTACAGATTTAAGCGCATCAATACAAGGTTTGCTGGAAAAAAAGGCTGTAGGCACACAGGAAGAAATTCGTGACGCCCTTCTTAAAAAAGGCATCCCAGTCAACCAAGTGCGCGTCTCCAGAATATTACATAAACTGGGCGCCATCAAAATGAATGAAGACGGCAAGATTGTCTATCGCCTACCTTCTGACGCAGAAAAATATTTTGTTCCAAAAGAAATCTTAAAAAAATTAATCTCACGCATCACTCACAATGAATCTCTTGTTGTCATTCAAACTGTGTCTGGTTCAGGCCAGGTCGTTGCACGCCTCTTAGATTTAACCAAAAATTTAGACATCCTTGGCACTGTTGCAGGTGATGATACTATCTTCGTTGCACCCAAAACAACGAAAAACATTGAAACTTTATTTAAAAAAATTTATAACCTATTGCTTAACTAAATGTAAGTTGTAACTCGCTGTGTGAATTACCAAATAGGAGATCACCATGCTCGACCCTAAACTCTTGCGTGAAAATTCAAAACATCTTGCCGAACGTCTTGCGACGCGCGGATTTTCTTTGGATGTCGCCCATTTTGAAATACTTGAAAAGGAACGCCGTCAATTACAAATTAAAACACAAGACTTACAAAATAAACGAAACCTATCTTCAAAAACGATCGGTGAAGCAAAAGCAAAAAACCAAGATGTCAAAACACTACTTGAAGAAGCTAACACATTAAATGAAGAATTAAAAACAACAGAAGAACAATTAACAACTATTCAAAATCAACTTCATGAGCTTTACTTACAAATCCCCAATTTACCTCAGACAACTGTCCCCCTGGGTACTTCAGAAAAAGAGAATGTGACGATACGCACTGTAGGCACAGTGCCTTCATTTTCTTTTACCCCACAAGATCACGTTGCATTAGGTTCAAAAAACAATGCCATGAATTTTGATTTAGCCAGTAAAATCACAGGCGCTCGCTTCGTGGTATTACAAGGACAACTTGCACGCTTGCAACGCGCACTGATTCAATTCATGCTGGACATTCATACCAAGGAACACAGTTATCAAGAAATTTACACACCTTATATCGTACACCGAGATAGTTTATTAGGGACAGGCCAACTGCCCAAATTCGAAGAAGATCAATTTGCATTAAAAGGCGAACATCCTTATTACTTGCTACCCACAGCAGAAGTCTCTGTCACTAATGTATTACGTAATGAAATCATTGATGCAAAGAAACTACCTTTAAAATATGTTTGTCATTCTCCTTGTTTTCGCAGCGAAGCAGGATCTTATGGAAAAGACACGCGCGGCATGATTCGTCAACATCAATTTGAAAAAGTAGAATTAGTTCAGTTTTGTTTACCAGAAAGCTCCTATGAATTACATGAAGCGCTCACACAGCATGCTGAAATTATTTTACAACGCCTAGCATTACCTTATCGTGTTGTTGCCTTATGCACAGCTGATCTTGGATTCTCTGCTGCAAAAACCTATGATTTAGAAGTGTGGTTACCTAGCCAAAATTGTTATCGTGAAATTTCTTCTTGCAGTAATTTTGAAGCCTTTCAAGCACGACGCATGCAAGCACGTTTTCGCCAAGGAACAAACAAACCTGAGTTATTGCACACCTTAAATGGTTCAGCACTTGCGGTGGGCCGAACGCTGGTCGCCATCATGGAAAATTTTCAAGATGCAGACGGCCATATTCATCTGCCTTCCGCTTTGTGGTCGTATATGGGGGGAATAAAAATAATAACTTAATCTTTTCTTCTGAAAACTGTATTAGGCGAAGACCTGGCAACAAGGTCCAGCCCCACCTTAAGGGCAGGCAGTGCCCCGAAGGTGGGGTAACAATTAAAAATATTATCGTTTGGAATACTGCTCGCTCTTGCGCGCCTTCTTATGAGCGACTTTCTTACGCTCCACACGACGCGAATCCCGCGTAATATAACCGGCTTTACGTAAGGTGGATTTCATACCTAATGCATTTTCAGTAGAACCATCGGAGACATCTGTATCATAGGCGAGTAATGCACGACTAATACCGTGACGAATGGCACCCGCTTGCCCTGAATTACCACCACCCGTAACAACAACGTAAATATCAAATTTATTTTCAAGCTTCAATAAAACTAAAGGCTGCTTTACTAACATACGAGACGTCGCCCGCCCAAAATAATCATCTAAAGCCTTGCCGTTCACTTGGATATTGCCAGAACCCGGTTTTAAAATAATACGTGCGCTGGAAGATTTTCGTCGTCCCGTTGTAACATAGCTTGCCACTTTACTGTTTACCTTTGCTTTCTTTTTCATTTCACTGACTCACTTTTAAAAATTTCCAATACTTGCGGTTGCTGTGAAGCATGTTGGTGTACTGAACCTGCATATACTTTTAATTTCTTTAACATGGCAAAACCCAACGGTCCTTTGGGTAACATACCTTTCACCGCAAGCTCAATGATTTTTTCAGGCTTACGCTTATTTAATTTTTCAAAACTTTCAGTTTTAATGCCCCCAGGATAACCTGTGTGACGATAATATATTTTTTGATCGGCTTTTTTGCCTGTCACTCGTACTTTTTCAGCATTAATAATAATAATATAATCCCCCGTGTCTACATGAGGGGTGTACTGAGGTTTGTGCTTTCCACGTAAACGCCGCGCTACCTCAGAAGCCATGCGCCCTAACACTTGATCAGTCGCATCAAGAACATACCAATCATGCTGCACTTCTGCAGGCTTTGCACTTAAGGTAACCATGCCTTTAACTCCAATTTTATCTGTTTTAAGAAAACCCGAAATTTTAACTGATGAAGCGGTTACATTCAAGGAAGATCGTCAAAAACTTGAGGTTGTAACTTCTTCGCTAAGTCATGTCGCGTCAAACCCATCGCTACCGCCAAAGCTCCCGCAACATAAATTGAAGAGTAAGTCCCGACTACAATACCAATCATTAAGGCCAACGCGAATAAATGAATCATCGTGGGACCAAAAATATATAAGATAAAAACCACCGAAAACGTCATCACAGATGTCATGATAGTCCGCGATAAAGTTTGATTGATCGATAAATTCATGATCTCTAAAGGCGTGCCTTTTCGAAGTTTTCTGAAATTTTCTCGTACACGATCAAAAATCACTATCGTGTCATTTAAGGAATAACCTATCACAGCCAAAATGGCCGCCAATACCGTTAAATTAAATTCCAGATGAAAAAAAGAAAAAAGCCCTAAAATCAAAACAGGATCATGAATCAATGCAATCGCCGCTCCAATTGCAAAACGATATTCAAAGCGAAAGGCAATATAGCCCATGATACAAAGCAAGGCGATCAAGATAGCCAAGGCTCCTTTGGCCGCTAACTCTGCTCCTACTTGCGAACCCACAAATTCAATTTGTTTTATTTTGGCATCAGGAAATAATTTATTAAACATTTGTACCAAATGAACTTGATCCAATGTAAGCGCATTTAAGCTAATTAACACTTCATTCGATGTCCCATAATTTTGAACGACCGCTTCGGGAAAATTGTTTTTCATTAATTGTTGTCGCACTTCTTCCACAGGGATTGCATTGGGAAATGCAAGCTGTATTTGTGTGCCTCCCGTAAAATCCAATCCAAAATTTAATTTAAAAATAATCAGCGATAACAACGAGGCAGCAAAAAGAAAAAAAGACAGGATGGCTGTCCATTTGCGTAACCCCATAAAATCAATATTTGTTTTATGTTTGAAAAATTCCACTCTTACACTCCGATCGATAAACTTTTCACGACACGCTGGCCATACACTTTATTCACGATGGCTCTTGCAAATAAAATACTTGCGAACATCGAAGTTAAAATGCCTAAAGACAAGGTAATCGCAAAACCTTTAATGGCGCCTGTACCTACGCCAAATAAAACAAAAGAAACAATCAAGGTTGTCACATTAGCATCTAAAATAGTTGAAAAAGCACGCTCGTAACCCGCGTGAATAGATTTCTGTAGGCTGACACCATTACGCCATTCTTCTCGAATCCTTTCAAAAATTAAAACATTTGCATCCACTGCCATCCCAACATTCAAAACAATGCCAGCAATCCCCGGCAAGGTCAGCGTCGCACCTAACACAGATAATAAAGCAATCAACAATAATAAATTGGCGAAGATCGCTAAATCTGAAATAAACCCAAATAATCCATAATAAAAAACCATGAAAATCATGATAATACCCATACCAATCAATAAGGCTTGAACCCCTAACTTCACGTTTTCAGCACCTAATTGCGGACCAATCGTACGCTCTTCCACGATATCAATGGCTGCAGGCAAGGCGCCTGCCCTTAACATCAAAGATAAATCACGCGACTCATTACTGCTGCTTAATCCCGTAATTTGAAAATGATTCGGTAAGGCTGAGCGAATTGTCGCAACACTGATGACACGTTCCTTTTTATAAGCTACGCGAACCGATTTTCCTTCTTCTATTTTTGTCGCAAACTTTGTTTCGACAAATACAATCGCCATGGGTTTCCCAATGTTCTGCGCAGTAACACGATGAAATAAACCTTCGCCTCCCCCTCCCAAACGAATATTCACCGCAGGACGACCCTCTTCACCAAAACCTGAAGAAGCATCTGTAATAGAATTCCCTGTTAAAATGATTTGATTTTTTAATATAACTGGACGATTATCATAATGATAAAGTCTTGAGCCGGAAATCAAAGATCCTGACAAAGCAGAACGCACATCGTGATCCACATCCACCATTTTAAATTCTAATGTCGCCGTTCCCCCTAAGACTTCTTTAGCACGCGCAGTATCTTGGATACCAGGTAAATCAACGGCAATTCTGTCTAAGCCTTGTTGCTGTACCATTGCCTCAGACACCCCTAGTTCGTTCACGCGATTCCTTAATGTCGTCATGGTTTGTTCAATGGCATGTTGCCGAAGTGTTGTTATCTCAGAAGATTTTAATGTTGCCGTAATGATAAATTGATTTTTTTGATCACGTGCAAAATCAAATTGAGGAAAATCACCGGGTAAGTGATCCAATGCTTTTACAAAATTTTCTTGATCTCGGAAAACCAAATCAATTTCATTTGATTGCCCTGACAACAAGTGAGTGTAACGGATATTGGTTTCTCTTAAGTTTGTTTCTATACTTCGAATAGTGCCTTCTAAGTACTGCTTTATCACCGATGCTGTGTCCACTTGTAATGTAAAATGAACACCACCACGCAAATCTAAGCCTAATTTCATTGGCGTTGCACCTAAGAAAGTAAGCCAAGCGGGGCTGGCAGAAGCAAGGTTTAATGCAACCGTGTAGTTATCTCCTAGAAAAAACCTCAGTGCTTCTTTTAACGCTAACTGAACATCCACATCATTAGTACGAATCAAAATCGTATGGTTTTTTTCTTCTTCCAACGATTTAATAGGAAAATGATTTTTCTCCACAAACGATTTGATTTTTTGAATAAGCTCCGGACTTAAAGTGTTATTACCCACTGCAGAAATTTGTATTGCAGGATTTTCTCCATAAAAATTGGGCAAAGAATAAATAAATGAAAATAAGACAATAAAAAAAATTAAACTATTTTTCCATAATGGATATTTATTCAGTACCATTTTTTATTGTCCCTTTGGGGAGTGAAGAAGCGATGGCACTTCGTTGAAACATGAGTTCTACACCATTACCCACACTTAACGATATAAAATTTTCATTTAATTTAGTGATACGCCCTATCAAACCACTACTGGTAACAACTTCATCTCCCAGCACCAGTGATGACAACAAAGTACGATGCTCTTTCGCACGACGCGCTTGCGGACGCCATAATAAAAAATAAAAAATAGCGAAAAACGCAACTAACATGATCATCGAACTCATACCTGATCCCGACATTGCTTGCCCACTGGCCGGGGCGCCGGCCGCATGGGCCACAGAAATAAAACTCAGACTCATCGTTCTTCCCTCCAATTCAATTAAAGCTGCCCAATCTACCCAAATTCGTCTTGACAATCAAATTATTTAGAAAATACACATCGCCTCCCCATAACTAAAAAAATGATAGCGATGCTGTACAGCATGTTGATAAGCCCGTAAAACATCCTCTCTGCTCGCAAAAGCACACACAAGCATGAGCAATGTTGAACACGGTAAATGAAAATTTGTCACCAAGCCATCAACGATATTAAATTTAAACCCAGGATAAATAAAAAGATCTGTCTCTCCTGAAAAAGCACGTAGCTCTCCTTGCCTGGCTACAGCTTCGAGACAGCGTACGGATGTTGTTCCCACCGCAATGACTCTCCCGCCCTTCTTTTTTGTTTCTAAAACCAATCGGCAAGTATCCTCATCAATACACATCCATTCTCGATGCATTTTATGATCTTTGATATTTTCACATTTCACAGGTTTAAATGTCCCCGAACCTACGTGCAAGGTCACAAATGCAGTCTGAATTTTCTTGGCTTTTAACATCGAAAAAAAAGATTCATCAAAATGCAATCCTGCCGTGGGGGCAGCAATCGCTCCCGGGATTTTTGCATAGATCGTTTGATAACGTAGTTGATCATCCTTCGTATCGGAACGATGAATATAAGGCGGTAAAGGCACGTGACCACGCTCGTCCAATAAATTCAATAAAGAACAAGTCATATCAAATTTAATTTTAAAAAAATCTTCATCTTTCTCAAAAAGAGTCGCATTGATATTTTCATCAAATTGAATTTCCATTGGAATTTTGCATTTTTTGTTTGACTTTACATGAACTAAAGCTTCTTTTTCAGAAAGTATTCGTTCTATTAAAATTTCAATTTTTCCCCCTGTTTTCTTTTTTCCATAAAGCCGCGCAGGGATGACGTGTGTATTATTAAAAACAAGCAAATCAGAAGGCTCTAATAAATCAATCAAGGCGGGGAACAGTAAATCTTGGGTTTCACCTGTTTTTTTATTTAAAAAAAGCAGTTTACTTTCAGTGCGTGTTTTTGTGGGAAATTGAGCGATAAGCTCCGAAGGGAGCAAATAATGAAAATCAGAAATTTGCAATGCGTCACACCTTTCATTTCTTTGGTACCGAGAGTCGGAATCGAACCGACACGGTGTTGCCACCACCGGATTTTGAGTCCGGCGCGTCTACCAGTTCCGCCATCCCGGCCAAAGGACAACATCATACAATATTTTTGTAAAAATGCGAATTTTAATACTAGATTCAATCTAGTGATTCCACTATGATAGGACATTCCAACTTACCGCATTTAGCCATGACACATTACGTTTTCTTCACAGGGGGTGTTGTTTCTTCATTGGGGAAAGGCATTGCTGCCGCCTCCCTGGGTGCCATTCTCGAATCTCGCAAGTTAACCATCACCTTTGTAAAGCTTGATCCTTATTTAAATGTAGACCCTGGCACCATGAACCCTTACCAGCACGGTGAAGTGTTTGTGACACAAGACGGTGCAGAAACCGATCTGGATTTAGGACATTACGAACGCTTCGTAAGACTAAAAACCTCACAAGCCAATAATTTCACGGCTGGAAAAATTTACGCGAATGTCTTACGCAAAGAACGCCGTGGTGATTATCTTGGTGGCACAGTCCAAGTTATTCCGCATGTTACTGACGAAATCAAAGCTTGTATTAAAGAATCTACGACTCAAGCGGATATTGCTATTGTGGAAATCGGCGGCACTGTTGGCGATATTGAATCTCTTCCTTTTCTAGAAGCCATTCGTCAAATGCGTATTGAGCTGGGAGCAAACCAAACTGTTTTTATTCACCTGACCCTCATTCCTTTTATCGCCACTTCTGGTGAAATCAAAACAAAACCCACACAACATTCTGTTAAAGAATTACGTTCCATCGGCATTCAACCAGATATCTTAATTTGCCGTTCCGAATTAAGTTTACCTGCAGGAGAACGATCCAAAATTGCTTTATTTACCAACGTAGAAGAACGTGGCGTTATTTCGCTCGTAAATGTCGATTGTATTTATAAAATCCCCCTCTTATTGCACGATCAAGGTTTAGATAAGCTTGTCACAGAAAAATTACATTTAAAAACCCCTGCTGCCGATCTTTCAGAATGGAAAAATGTCGTTAACGCTTTTTATCATCCTAAGAAAGAAATCACTGTTGCCGTAGTGGGAAAATACGTTGCTTTGGTTGACTGTTACAAATCTATTGTAGAAGCCTTAATTCATGCTGGCATTAAAACAAAAACAAAAATAAAAATAAATTACGTAGATTCTGAAGAATTAGAAAATAACGGCACTCAAAAGCTAGAACAGCTTGACGCTATTTTAGTGCCAGGTGGTTTTGGCAACCGCGGTATTGAAGGAAAAATTTCAGCAGCACAATATGCGCGTGAACATCACATTCCTTTTTTAGGTATTTGCTTGGGCATGCAAATTGCCGTGATTGAATTCGCACGTCACGTGGCTTCCCTCAAAAAAGCACATAGTAGTGAATTTAATCCTAAAACACCCCATCCTGTGATTGCACTCGTCACAGAATGGCTCAATGCTGATGGGAAAATTGAAAAGCGAACAAAAAACATGGACTTAGGGGGCACGATGCGTTTAGGCAGTCAATTGTGTCATCTAGAAAAAAATTCCAAAGCACGCAGTGTTTATGGAAAAGAAAAAATAGCCGAACGTCACCGTCACCGTTATGAAGTCAATAATTATTATGTCCCTGTTTTAGAAAAAGCAGGTTTAAAAGTCACGGGACGATCACAAGATAATTTAGTTGAAATTATTGAATTACCCGACCACCCCTGGTTTGTTGCATGTCAATTCCATCCTGAATTTGCCTCCAACCCGCGTGACGGACACCCTTTGTTCATTGGATTTGTTAATGCGGGAAGCAAATATGCCGCGCGCGAAAAACAGCTTGCCATCAAAGCTAAAATATAAATCAAAAATTTCTTCATCATCAAATGCCTTTAAACACCGTGACTCTCTTATTTAATTTCTCTGCTTTTTTTATTAAACAAGCATCATCACTTACAATAATAATTTCATGCGATCCCGCCCAAACTTTTAAATCTACATAGGCATTCCCCGCATAATCAAATCCTTCTACACCAAATTTTTCCTGAAGTTTTTTTAATTTTCGAACCCCAGAATAGCTCACCACTGCATCACTACCGATCACCTCATCAAAAATCCCTAAAAAATTCGCGATTTTTTCTGCAATTAATTGGTCTGAAGCCGTTACCAAAAGCACTTTTCTTTTTAATTGGCGCTGTTGGTTTATAAAACCAAGAAGAGTTTGATTATAAGGCAAAGAAGCCGGATCAAACTCAACACGTTTGGCCACCTGTCGTTTAACATAAGCAAATCCCTTGAACATCCAAAACGGAAATAGAAAAATATAAAATATGTTTTTTTTCAATAATAAATATATCGATTTTGGTACCATATCATCGAAAATCAAGGTACCATCCAAATCCACACATAAAGGTTTTACATTCGACATTTTTTATTCCTATGAATTATTTACATGCTTATCACGCGGGCCAAGCCGCTGATCTCTTCAAACATTTTGTTTTGTTTGAATTATTAAAAGCTCTTTTAGAAAAAAAGAAACCCCTTGCTTACCTAGAAACACATGCTGGGTTTGCTTATTATGATTTAAAAGCGCTGCCTTCTCAAAAAACCCAAAGCTATCAAACAGGTATCTCTCTTTTATGGCAGGCACAACCTCAAACCAAGCTAAAACAATTTTTCGATGTCATAAAAAAACTAAACTTAACTCACGACACAACAACACTGCGTTATTATCCTGGCTCCGCTTGGATAGCGAATCAGTTACTTACTCGAAAAAATCCACTTTATTTATGCGATAAAAATGAAACCGCTATCCATCACTTAAAAACACATCTTCCCCGCACTGCCCATCTTTACCATGAAGACGGTTACAAATTACTTACTTCTTTGTTACCACCTAAAACAAAAAGAGGCTTACTCTTCATCGACCCTCCTTATGAATCAGACGAATGGGAGCATATCCTTCAAGCTTGCACTATTATCCATAAAAAATGGGCGTTTGGAACAACAGCCATCTGGTATCCTATTAAAAACGATCCTCTTCTTAAAAAATTTTATCGCTCCTTTCAAGAACTTCCTTTTAATAAAAAAGAAAATATTGAATTTTGTCTTTTTTCAAAAGATGTTTCACAACGTTTAAATGGTTCGGGCATCTTTTTAATTAACCCACCCTGGAAATTCAAAGAAAATATTGAAAACTCACTGCAAGAATTAAAAAGAATCTTGACTGCAAATATTTGTTAGCTTCACAAAACCTTCTACGTCTAGATTTTCTGCGCGGAGTTGTGAATCAATCTCTGCTTTTTCAAAATGCGCTGGGGTTACGATGGCATGCAAGCTGTTTTTTAACGTTTTTCGACGTTGATTAAAGGCTTGCTGCACAATTTTAGAAAATAAAGAAAAATCTGAAGCGACAAAAGGTAGCGTTGTGTAAGGCACTATTCTAACGAATGCCGATGTCACTTTAGGACTGGGATGAAAAGCAGTCGGGGGTATGAGAGAAAGCAGCGCTACCTGACTGACATAACCCACCATGACACTCAGACGGCCATAGGCTTTTGTACTACACTTGCCAACAAGCCGTTCTGCTACTTCTTTTTGTAACATAAAATGCATGTCTTGAATGTATTCTGAAAAAGAAAGCAAGTGAAATAATAAAGGCGTAGAAATATTATAAGGTAAATTTCCAATAACACGGATTTTTTTATTTTTATCTACCCCTTTTTTAAAATCATATCGTAAGGCATCTAGTTGATGAATCGTTAATTTAGGATCTTTAGACAGTGTCAAATGCATCGCCAAATCACGATCTAACTCAATGGCTTGCAAATGATTAACATAGGGCAATATTGCAAAAGTTAAAGCCCCTAGGCCAGGACCAATTTCAATCATAATGTCTTCTGCTTGCGGCATAATAAATTTTACAAGCGTTTCTATTATTGAAGATTCAACTATGAAATGCTGCCCAAATCGCTTTTTTGCGCCGTGTAAAAAATTTAACTTCATCATTGCTTGTCTTCCTTTACAGCATGTATTAATTCTATTGCCAATTTCACTGCTGATATCAAACTCCGTGCATCTGCCCGTCCTGTGCCCGCCAGATTCAAAGCGGTGCCATGATCTACTGAAGCACGGATAAACGGTAAACCTAAGGTTAAATTCACGGCATGATGAAAATCACTCAATTTTAATAAAGGTAATCCTTGATCATGGTACATTGCTAAAATAACATCTGCATTTTCCATAAAAATCGTATCCGCAGACAAAGGACCTTGTAAGTCTAAGCCTTTTTCTTTTAATGCCGTCAGAACAGGTGAAATAATTTTTTTTTCTTCATCTCCTAAATAACCTCCTTCACCTGCGTGTGGATTTAAGCCACATACTGCGATACGTGGCCGTTTTAATTTAAAATATTTTTTTAAATCGTTATTTAAAATTTCAATCGTTTCAGTCAACATATCTTGCGTGATCGCATCCACTACTTTTTTTAAAGGTAAATGCGTTGTTACTAATGCCATTTTAAATCGCGCGTTCATGAGCAACATCACGACACGATTAACCTTTGCAAGTTTTGCAAAAAACTCAGTGTGTCCACAAAAATAAAAACCCGCATCGTTGATAATGCTTTTGTGAACCGGCGCTGTCACAACGGCATCAAATTTCTTTTCTAAACAGGCTTGTCCTGCATAACGCAATATTTCAAGCAATACAGGCACATTCGCAGCATTGAGCACACCAGGGGTCACCGGGTGAGGAAAACTAAAAGGTTTGCAATACATTTCTTCTGCCGCCAAGGGTGTTTGCTCTGAACCTTCCGTCTCTTTAATCTGCAAAGGTAAACCCAATAGTTTGGCACGCGCTGATAAAACATCAGGATCTCCCAAAACAATCAAGGGCGTAGGCCAGGCACGCTGTACTAGCTGTATAAGAATATCTGCCCCTATACCCGCCGGCTCACCTAATGTAATCGCAATAGACATCAATCCATCTCTTTAAAAACCGTTGAAGAACAGTACATTTCAAGCAAAAACGAGGACTTTTTTTTAAGTATATGATTTTTATGAGTTTTATTAGCTTTAAACAAGCTCATTTCTGGAAAACCATATGAAAAACCCATCTTTTTAAACATTTTTTCAAGTCCTCCACAGATTTATCCACAGTTTTTGTGAGTAAGTTGCTATGGGCCTAGGAGAAAACCTACGAGAAGCTCATCTCATGTAATAACTCACCCTACAGCAAAGCGCGTTCACTTGAATTCGAATACACGTCGTGAATCATTACCGTACGAAAAGCGCATCTAAAATATAGAAATATAAGCTTGTGCTCGTGCTTGTTTCAGCCAATCTTGCAATTTTTCTGTGATCTTCCTCTGAAAAATTGCTTCTCGCGCCTCTGCCTCTCTTATACTTTGTTTATTTTGTAAATCCCTACGACCTACAACTTGTACTAAAACCCAGCCTTGTTGCACTTTTACCGGTTGACTTACTTCTCCTGGTTTTAAATTCCGTATCGCGGCTTCAATATCTGGTTCGTAGCTTCCCGGCTTTAACCAACCTAAATCGCCTCCCTCAATTCGACTTTCAGGGTCTTGTGAAATTTGACTTGCAATCACAGAGAAATCTCCACCTGATGCAATTTGTGCACGTATTTGCACTAAACGATTTTTAATACGCTGTGCATCGTTCAAGGCATCTTCTTTTAAATAAATTTTCTTAAGATGCATTTCTTGCATTAACTTTTGTGGCATCCCTTTCCATTCCACTAATTGCAAAATATGAAATCCATTCGGTGCTCTCACGATGCTTACTTGATTTAAATGCATCTTTAAAATAACAGGCTGAAATAAGGTGGGTAATTCATTTAAATGCCGCCACCCTAAATCTGTTTTTTCTACCGATGAAATATCAGCAATCGATTTATTAGCTTTTAATAAAAGCGATATTTGATTTGCTTGCATCTGAAATTGCGTTTCTTGCTCCGGCGTAAGCACTTCGGGAATCGAAATTAGATAATCTATCACGTGATAATCTTCAGCGGGTTTTATTTTTTCAGGCGCATACTTTAAATAATCTTGTATTTCTTGATTGCTGATTCTTATTAAAGGCAAAAGTTCTTGTTCTTGTAACTTATGGATCACCAATTGATCGTGAATTTCTTGGAAATATTGATCATAAGGGATGCCTGTTTCTTGAATTCTTTGTTTCAATTCTGCAGCAGAAATATTATTATTTTTTGCGACCATGGCTATCGCGTTTTCTGTTTGCTCATCTGTTACAGCAATATTCGCTTTTTTCGCAATTTGTAATTCCAATACCGCATTGATCTGTTCATTTAAAACTTTTTCCCTTAACTCGGCTTGCGGTGGCAAAACCGCATCAGGAGGTAACGATTTTTTTATGTTTTCAATTCGTTCGCGCAACTCACCTTCCGTGATCACATCTTCATTGACAATCGCAACAACACCATCAACCGGCTTGCTCTGTGCAAAACAAGGAGATAAAAAAATAAAAAGAAAAATAAAATTAACTATTAATTTCATACTGTTTTTCCAAAATTATCATGGTATCCCGCAATATTGTTTGACAAAAATGACCCTGGGTCACTCGTACCAAAATTACCTAAGCCTTTTAACTGTACTTGCAAAAAAACAGAATTATTAAACACAGGATTATTGTTTTGATTCAATGACTGAAATACTCTTCCCGCCACCATACGCACAGCCCAACAACAACTGCTGTACTCAAATCCATAAAGATAATTTTGGGCATGAACGTGGCTTATATTGTAAGTTAAACTTGTAAAAATACGCCAGCGTTCTTTGATAGGCCAGGCAAAAGAAACTAAAGCTTGATTTAAATTATTGATAGCGCTGCTCGAGGGTGTAGAAGGATTGGTTTGAATTTCATCGCCTAACGTTAAAAAATTATAACCTATATTAAAAACACGATTATTTACACCATGATAAGATAAGCCTAACTCTGCATTATTCGTTTTATAATTTGCAAACCCCCAAGCAATACCGCCATTGATCTTCCAAGAAGGGGTTAATGCCACAGTCACTAATCCCGCCAAGGGAGATATGCTGGCAGTGGCAGAGGTTGCACCTGGGGAAGAATCAATGTCATGGCATCCCGGCGCCGTGCATAAAGTTACTTTTCTATCTTGAAAATAGAAAACCTCCCCTAAACTAAAACTTATTCTCTCTTGATTGGATGATTTATCTAATAAACGCGAAGTCATACCCAATGATAATTGATTTGCATCTCCAATACGGTCAATGCCACTAAATCGGTTAGTTAAAAACAATTGATTGTATCCAAACGGTTGCAAGCTTGTATCAAATTCAGGAATATCATTTTGATTTTTATAAGGAACATATAAATAAAACAAGCGAGGTTCTAAGGTTTGCGTATATTTTTTATTTTTAAATTTCATGGATTTTTCAAAATACATTCCACTGTCCACGTCGATGATGGGTAATTCACGATTGATAGTATTTGGCGTAAAAATTTCACCGTTCGCTGCAACTTCACCATTAATAACATATTGTGTAAATTCATATTGAACAGAAGGAATAAAATACCCCCCTATACTCACAAACGGAATATCAAAAGCAGGCACAAGATTCAAACGCTCACCTGTCGGCGATGTTAATGTTGCACCGGGATTTGTATCTTCTCGAAAATGAACAAATTGGGAATCCCAATTAAAATTTAATTGGGATTTTCGCGTAGGAAAATCACCCGTCAAATCCAACTCTGGCATGCGGCTATATTGGTTTTGCGTCGGCGTTTCATTTACAGGGTGTAAGGTTAAATAATTTTGCAATAAGCCTTTAAAATTCCAAATCTCTCCCTGATAAACGATTTCTCCTTCTCTTAATAATTGATTCGGTGTCACAACCCCTTTCATAAAACCAAAGTCTTGAAGATAATAATCATCGTTCACATAATTATAATTAATGTCCGCATTCCAATGATCATCAAATCTCGTTTCATGCTGAAACGATAATCCGAAACGATTATTACTGGTTGATTCTAAGGCCTGCAAGCTTGCACGACTAGGACTGTTGGCATAATTACTGGGAGCTTGCGCTTTAAATTCGTCAAATTCTGTGTCATTTGGCAAAAACGCAAAATAAAATTCACCTCGACTGCCTGTCGTTAAATAACGAAAATCATTTCTCAGTTGTACACCGCGATTCCCATAAAATGCAGGTGTGATCGTATCATCGTAATTTGGCGCGATATTCCAATAATAAGGTTGAATAAAACTAAAACCTTGTTGATTAGATGTGCCTATCGTCGGAAATAAAAATCCAGATTGTCGTCGTCTATCTAAAGGGAAATCAAAATAAGGAAAATAAAAAATAGGAATATTTTTTACGTCAAGTATCACATTTTTTGCCACACCTCGTCCCACATTGGGATTTAAAGAAATGGATTCAGAACGCAATACCCATGTTGGATTCAAAGGCGAGCATGTTGTGTAGCTTGCATTTTTAAGATTAAAAATGTTATCGGCTTGTCGTTCAAAACTCGAAGCCTTGCCCCATGCCACGGTGCCAGTTATTTTTTCTGATTCAAACTGCCGACCAAAAGCAATGCGGTAATAAGCTTCTTGCATTCGTATAATTTTTGTTTTTAAATCGACAATACCCGTTTTTGCTAATATAAATTTACCGGGTTCACGTACTGTTACATTCCCTTCTAAGCTGACACTCTCTTCTTGATTTGATGCTTTTTCTGTGTCTCGATTTAAGGTCGCAGTCGTCGCTGTAATTTCCCTTCCCGGTTGAGAAATCACAACATGACCCGTTAAGACCGAGCCTCCTTGTTGACGAAAAACACCGCCGTCTGCTGCCACTGTCACAGGCGCATCTTCTAATGGCATTAATTTTATTTTAACAAAAGGATCGTAATAATAACCAAAACAACAATTGGGGCTGGCCGAATCAATAATCCAACCTAATTCCTTAGCCAAAGAAGTCGGGGGTGTTTGTTGCTCTTCTGCAAAAACAAAGGGAGTGAATATCACCCCAAGGTAAATAGCTAATCGAAAAAATTTTAATAGACTCACAATGACAGATTACCTTTTTAACGGTACAATCCCAGCTTTCCGTAATCGACCTCTTCCTTCAATGGACAAGCGATATCTTGAATTGCAAGCATGGCTTGCAAGCAAATTACACTCCAACTTCACTCTCACTCTTCTTTCAGGTGATGCAAGTTTCAGACGCTATTTTCGCATTGCCCACAACAATCAAAGCTTTGTTGCAATGGACGCCCCACCTTCAAAGGAGGACCTTTCATCTTTTATCAAAATTGCAGAGATATTAGAAAAACATCAGGTGCTGACACCTCGTATTCTCGAACGCAACTTAGAACACGGTTTCTTGCTTCTTTCTGATCTCGGAGATAATTTATTCCTGCAAACACTTACTGCAGGCACTGTACACCATCTCTATAAACTTGCTTTCACAACCCTGCATCAAATTCAAAGTTGTTCTCTTGAAAAACAGACCCTACCCTTATTTAACGAGGAAATGATTTTACGGGAATTATCCTTGTTTGTAGAGTGGTTTTTAGAAAAACATCTTGAATTAAGACTCTCATCCAGCGAAAAAAAAATTATAGAAAAGACGTTTTCTTTCCTAATTAACGCTGCTTTGGAACAACCTCAAGTTTTCGTACACCGTGATTATCATTCTCGAAATTTATTGCTTCTATCTAATGATCAAGTGGGGGTATTAGATTTTCAAGACGCCGTTCTAGGCCCTATTACTTATGATCTTATTTCTTTGACCCGTGATTGCTATATCGCCTGGCCCGATCAAAAAGTAGAACAATGGATTGTAGACTTTCAGAAAGAAGCCCTTGAAAGAAAAAAATTAAAAGAAACATCACAAGAGCTTTTTTTATGTTGGGCAGACTGGATGGGCATACAGCGCCATTTGAAAGCCATAGGCATTTTTAGTCGTTTAAATTACCGTGATAATAAATCGATGTATTTGAATGATATTCCTAGGACATTAAATTACGTGCATACTATTTCAAAAAATCACTCACAATTAAATTCCTTTTATCATTGGTTAGAAGACGCTGTAATGAGCAAACAAGCATGAGAGCTTTTCTTTTAGCGGCTGGAAAAGGAGAAAGACTACGCCCACTCACAGACAGCATTCCCAAGCCTTTATTATCTTTAGCCGGTGAACCGTTGATCGTACATCACATTAAACGGCTGGTGAGCATAGGCATCACGGATATTGTGATTAATGTTTCACATCATGCAAAACAAATCACGAATTATTTAGGTGATGGGAAACAGTGGGGCGCTCATCTTGTTTATTCTTACGAACCCACCGCCCTTGAAACAGGTGGTGGCATTACACAAGCGCTGCCTTTACTTGGAAACGAGCCTTTTCTTGTGATAAGTGGGGATATTTTCACTGATTTTCATTTTTCAAATTTGCTTTTTTCTTTAAAAAAATCAGCACATCTTGTTTTGTCATCTCACCCAGATTGTCATCCTGATTTTCACTTAGAAGGTAATCAAATTAAAACAAGCGGTATGCCAAAATATACTTACGGAAACATAGGTTTATATCACCCTCGTTTATTTGCCTCGCATACGCCACACGCTTTTAAATTAATAGATGTTTTATTACCTGAAATTAAAGCAGGTAATGTGACAGGCGAACTCTACGAAGGCTTGTGGGAAAATATCACTTCTCAAAAACAATATGAAACTTTAAAAGAAAAATATAGAAACTATAGGTATCCCGAATGAAAATCCCTATTTTTCCTTGACCTACGTCATCCTGGAAAAAACATATCCTTCAATTTTTTAAAAAAGTCTATGTGTTTTTTTCAGGATCCAGAATCAATCTTTCTTACTGGTTTAAAATATCGGGTTCAACTAAGAAAGATCAACACTGGATCCCTCAAAAAACACATGGAACTCTGTACTTCTTTATTTAATATCGTGGAGTGCTTTTCTCGGGATGACACGCTCTTTTTGTTGACGGAAAACCAGAAATTTCATCTGTGACAAGTATACCGCTGTGTTACACCCACTCTCTCTTTATTAAAAAATCCTGATAAAGCTTGGCTTCAAGTGAATTCGGTTGAGGCTCCCATTGATATCGCCAACTCACTTCAGGCGGCATAGAAATTAAAATAGATTCGATTCTCCCTTGAGATTGTAGCCCAAACAAAGTGCCACGATCATAAAGTAAATTAAATTCAACATAACGACCACGCCGATATAATTGAAAATCACGCTCTTTTTCTCCATAAGGATAATTTTTTCTTTTTTTCAAAATCGTAATGTATGCAACAAGAAAATGCGAAGCAACATTTTTCATGAATTCAAAACAACGAGGAAATTCTGGTTCACTTAAATCATCATAAAAAATACCACCGATACCACGTGGTTCGTTTCTCGCTTTCAAAAAAAAATAATCATCACAGGCAGATTTAAATTTTTTATAATACCCCTCGCCCAAGGTCTCACAAGCTTTCAATGCATGTTGATGCCAGAGCTTGCAATCCTCTTCAAACCCATAATAAGGCGTTAAATCAAAGCCTCCACCAAACCACCCGACCACTTTCTCTTCTTGATACGCTACAAAAAACCGGACATTCAAATGCGTCGTGGGCACATAAGGGTTACGCGGATGAATAACAGAAGAAAGCCCCAAGGCCTCAAATCGACAGCCTGTTAAATCAGGATGCTTCGTCGTAGCCGCGGCCGGCAAACGCTCTCCCAAAATATGAGAAACATTCACCCCCGCTCGCTCTAAGTGTTTTCCCGCTTCTAATACGCAAGTACAACCCTCACCCAAAACATTTTTCCAGCTTTCTTCTTTAAATTTCCCACCCTCTTCTTGTTCTTCCAGTGCATCACACAATTGAAATTGAAAAGATGTTAAAAATTCTTTTATTTGATCAACTGGTTTTTCTAAATTAAGCATGATTAAAGATTTCTTTCCCTTGCGCTTCAACAATTTGAGGCCATGACTGAATATCGAATTCAATCGCAAACATACCGCAGGTTGCCAAATTTATGGCTGGATTATTACTTAAATACGAAGCAAACCAACTTAAGGTAGGATTGTGTCCCACGATCATTAAACCTTGAACCAAATCAGATACCTCATTGATAGTTTCCATTAAAAATGTAACATTTTCTTCATATATTCGCGGTTCAATGTAAACACCATTTTCTGGAAGTTCCAAACCTTTTGCGATCAGCTGTGCTGTTTGTCGTGCACGGACTGCATTACTACATACAATTAAATCGGGTGTAATATTCTCCTGCTTTAAATATTTTATAAATTCAATAACTTGCAGTTTACCTTCTTCTGTGATTTTCCGCTGCACATCAAGCACATCAGGATCTTCTAAACTGGCTTTAGCATGTCGCACTAAAAATAATTTTTTCATTTCCTCTCCTCTACTCTACTCCGAACGCAGTGTTTGAATAGGATCTAAGCGTGAAGCTTTATACGCAGGGTAAAAACCAAAAAAAACACCCACCATAACTGAAACAATAAATCCTACTCCCGATGGCGTCATTAAAATAACAAAATCCCAGTGAGTTAGTTTTGCAATGACATAAGATGTCACCATGCCTAAGAAAACACCCACCACTCCTCCCAACAATGAAAGCATGACAGATTCAATTAAAAAAAGAGATTGGATGTCTCTTCTGCTTGCACCACATGCCATGCGAATACCAATTTCTTTTCGTCGCTCTGTCACAGATACAAGCATAATATTCATGATGCCAATCCCACCCACCAACAAAGAAATACTCCCAATTAATCCTAACATTAAAGTAAAAATTCGACTTTGCGCTTGCATACTACGAACTAACTGTTTTGCACTACGAAAAAAAACATTTAAATTTTTCACCTTACTTTCTAAAAAATAGCTGACTGCTGCTTCTATTGAATCAACTTCAGTTCCTTTTTTTAAAATCATGACTAAATTATTAATTGAACTTTCTTTTTCTAAAAATTCTAATGTTTTGTGAGGTATGATGACAGACTGATTAACATCTTCATTAAAAAAAGCACTCTCCGGCCACGCTTGTGCAACACCCATCACGGTGAAAATATGATTTCCCAAGCTAATTTGTAACCCTATTAAATCACTTTCAACAAATTGATTTAGTTGTTCAGCTAACAGGGATCCTAAAACACAATAATGCGCATAATTATCCAAATCTGAAATAAAGCGCCCGCGTTGCAATTTGATGTTGATGACACGCTGCAATACTTCAGAAGCACCGATAATATTTCCTTTTAAAGCCTTCCCTTCAAAACTCAAAGATGAATAGGCCGTGCCATAAGGTGAGACGCCCAGGATAGCAGGCGAAAGATTTTTGATCTCTTGCAAAACATCAAAAGAAAGGCGCAGGGTTTGTGAGGTTCTTGATTCTGAGTCCCCGGCATAAAATGAAACGGACAATAAATCCATGCCTAAACTCTCAAATTGTTTTAATGCTTGATTTGTCGCAAGTTCACCGCAGGACACCATGGCAACCACAGAGGCAGTCCCCACCACCACCCCTAATAAGGCGAGCAAGGAACGTAATTTCGAGGCAAAGAGATTACTTAACGCTTCACGGATACCGGACATAAAGTCCATAAATAACCTGAATTCTCTTTATTAAATAATGGGGCTAATCATAGGCCAGTGAAAAACCTAATGCAAACGCTCATAGGAGCGATCCCGGATGAAAATCCCCTCCTAAAAACTGCAAAATGGCTATAGCACTCATCCCGGCCGTCTCTGTTCTGAGGATACGAGGACCCAGGCGCCAACCCACAAAACCTGCCTCATACGCCTCTTTATATTCTTTTTCAGACAACCCCCCTTCTGGCCCGACCAATAAAAGCAGCTCTTTTAAGGGGATTTTTTCTTTTTTTTCTTTTTTTGCATGAGGGTCCAACACAACTTTAAAATCACAAGAAATCGTTTCAAGCCAAGGAGAAAATTCGTTGATAGGGCTTAATATGGGCAGATCACAACGGCCTGATTGCTCTGTAGCACTCTCCATGACTTTTCGCCAATGAAGAAGTCGTTTCGCTTGTCGAGCTTCATCTAACCTCACATTAACGCGCTCTGTTATTAAAGGAATAATAGTATGGACACCCAACTCCACGGCTTTTTGCAAAGTAAAATCCATTTTATCCCCGCGGGAAATGGCTTGCGCTAAAATAATTTTTAATGGCGAAGCAGCGAACCCGTTTTCAAAGGATTGCAAACAAACTTCCACTGTTTTATTTACTTGAGTGATCACGGCTTTAAATTCCCCGCCTTGCCCATTGAATACGGAAAGTAAATCATCTTTTTTCATCCGTAATACATGTTTAACATGATGACTTGCTTCTTCAGTTAAAAAAAAGCACGCTTGCAATTGCAATGATCGATTTTGAAAAATTCGCGGAATCTGCACTTGTATCTTCCTGTGTCTTACTCTATCTTATAGCCTTCGTATTTTTTTAAATAAGTTTTTCCTACATGTCAACTCAAGAAAAAACACCTTTATCTTTTGAAAAATTAAAAAATATTGCACACCATATTTTAGATTTTTCAAAAAAGCAAGGCGCCACTGACGCCGAAGTTTCTATTTCAAATGGTCTTGGATTCACAACACAAGTACGACTAGGAGAAGTTGAAACGCTGGAGTATCACCGCAGCAAAGGCATTGGCATTACTGTTTATTTCGGACAAAAAAAAGGGACCACCTCTCTTTCTGCCATTGAAGAAACCGCCTTAAATGAAGCAGTCTCTGCAGCATGTCACATTGCTAAATACACCTCTGAAGACAACTGCGCGGGTCTCATAGAAAAAAAATTTCTTGCTTTCAACTATCCCGATTTAAAATTATTTTATCCTTGGTCTATCACGCCAGAACAAGGCATTGAACTTGCCAAAGAAGTTGAAAACATAGGGCGCGCTTATGACAAACGAATTTCAAACTCAGAAGGCGCAACACTTTCAACGCACGAAAATCATTTTGTTTACGCTAACAGTATAGGTTTTTGTGGGCACTACTCTTCAAGTTTCTATAATTTAAATTGTACTTTAATTGCAAATGAAAATGATCGCATGCAACGCGATTATGGTTATAGTATTGCACGCGACCCGCTTGAACTTTTCTCTGCAAAAGAAATTGCAAAAGAAGCGGCAACAAAAGTTTTGCGTCGACTCGGCGCAAAAAAACTTTCAACACGAAAAACACCTGTTATTTTCTCTTCTAATGTGAGCCCTGCTTTAATTTCTCATTTTTTAGCGGCAATTCGTGGCAGTAATTTATATCGAAAATCTTCTTTTTTGTGTGATTATCTTGAAAAACCTGTTTTTCCCTCACATATTCAAATTCGTGAAGAACCCTTTATTATAAAAGGGTTGGCAAGTGCACCTTTTGATGATGAAGGTGCAACCCCCAGACCGCGTGATTTAATTCACCAAGGCATTTTAAAAAGTTATTTTTTAAATAGTTACACCGCAAGAAAACTAGGCATGGAACCCACAGGAAATGCGGGCGGAATACACAACATACTCGTCTCACACAGTGCTGACACTTTTGAAGAATTATTAAAAAAAATGGACACGGGTTTAGTGATCACAGAGCTCATGGGGCAAGGCATTAATCTTGTTAACGGTGATTACTCCCGCGGTGCCACGGGTTTTTGGGTTGAAAAAGGTGAGATACAATACCCTGTCGAAGAAATCACAATTGCAGGTAATTTAAAAAATATGTTCATGGGTATCCTTGCCATTGGCACTGATATTGAAAAAAGAAGTTCGATTCAAACCGGGTCTATTTTAATTGATGAGATGACTATTGCAGGAGAGTAACATGCTTGATCTTGAAAAGGACATCACCTCTGCAGAATTACTAAATCGCCGTCAGCATAAAGAAGAGCAAGAGAGCATTGAAAATCTCTTAACGCAGGAAGACGCGCCTTATCTTCCCGCTTCTTGGGAACATTACTTAGATTTACTGCAAGACTTGTGTTATCATCGCAATGTTTTAGTGACTGTGACTGCACCCACAGGCGCAGGCAAAACAACCTTGATGTGTCAATTTATCGATGTCATTCACAATGGCGAATTGACACACTCCATGACCCATTCTTCTTTATTATCAAGTCATATTCACGTATGCACGAGCGAACAAGCTCAAACATGCCAAATCTTCGCGCAGCCCACTTTAGACAAACAACAACTACTGACTTTATTAACAGAAGGATTTCACCTCCCGTCCATACCTTTACAACAAGCAGGCAGAATCACCCCTGTCATTGACGACATCTTAAATTACAATGCGACAATTGAAGAAACCATCGATAGAAAACTGCATACACAAGTTGAAACTTTAGAAAATGCGCCGCAACTCTGCGTTTTACTCATTGATAACGCAGAAAATTTACCAATCAAAACCCTTGTTTGTTTACTCTCTTTAATTAGTCAACATCAAGCTTTACCATCAAATTTCCATGTTATTTTATTTGGTTCACCGACATTACAAACCAATTTAAACATATTAGCCCAAGATCCTTTAAACACCGGCTTAATTCTTACTTTGCCTCTCACTCCTTTCAGTTTAGAAGAAACAAAAAATTATCTTGAACAGCAAATTAAAAATAATATTTTTGCAACAACAGGGCATTTAGCTTCTTCCACGCTTGAAACAATCTACCGATTATCAGAAGGCATGCCTGCCAAAATTAACAGGATTGCGCCTCGCCTTTTGCTTTCCAACATCAATCAAAAAACAGAATATGCTGCACTCCATTATTTCGAAAAATTTCGTCCTAGCCAAACCAAATTAATTGGCGGATTACTCTTTTTATCAAGCATCTTTATCCTGGCTTACTTTTTAAATGGGACAGATCCGCTTCCTCCTGCTGGCGTTATCATTGAAGAAGAAATCAAACCCACCCCCAACCCTGAGGCACTTGAACCTTTAAAGCAAATCAAAAACACAAAACCTTCAGAAATTTCTAAACCTGTTATTGCTGCCAAAACAGAAAAAACCGTTCAAACAAGCAATTTAGCAGTACGTACTGCTTTATCTGAAGCATTGACACCCCTGCCTTCTCTCGCAAAAGCGCATACCTTACCCACAGAAAAACCCAAAGCAAAAGCAACACCAACGCCTGCAGCAAAATCTAAAAAAACAGTAATAAGCCCATTTAAAACCTACACTTATGATGAAACTTATTTAATGAAATTAGGTGAAAACAATTATGCTTTACAATATTTTGCAGCACACACACAAAATGAAATTGACGCTTTCAAAAAACAATATCATTTAGAAAGGGGCAGTCATGTTTATCGCACATTACAAAACAACAAACCCTGGTTCATATTAACTAAAGGCATTTATTCTGACTATGAAACTGCACGTGCTGAAATAAAATCATTACCAGAAAATTTAAAATCTTTACATCCTCACGTAAGAAGTTTCAAATTAATTCATCAAGAAATACTTGCTGCACATAGGTCTTCCCCTGCATCGCAGGAAAAGATGGCAAGCCTTGGACGAGCTCGAACAAAGATATGAGTCATCACCACCCCACCCCCTGTGATTTTTTCATTGTTGGCGCAGGTATTCTTGGCATCACCACCGCATTGGCACTCAAACGCAAACACCCTGAATCACATATTATTTTAATTGAAAAAGAATCTGCGCCCGGATTACACGCCAGTGGTCGCAACAGTGGCGTACTCCACGCCGGTTTTTATTACACGCCTGAAAGTTTAAAAGCAAGGTTTTGCAAAGAAGGCAATATTGCATTGACCCAGTATTGTTTAGAAAAGAAATTACCGATTAATCAATGTGGAAAACTGGTGGTTACGCGTAACGAAGAAGACCTAGCCGGACTCCACACCTTATTGCAACGTGGCAAAGAAAATAAAATTGAGTTGTACCTACTTGATGAACAACAAGCAAAAGAAATTGAACCTCAGGTTAAAACGTATCAAAAAGCTTTATTTTCACCACACACATCATCTGTTGACTCAAGCTTAATCATAAAAGAATTAACGAAAGATTTACATCAAGCAGGTATTCAACTCCAAACCAATGAAATTTTTTTAAAAAACAAAAAAAACATTATTCAAACCAACAAAAATTATTATGATGTGGGTTTTTTTATTAATGCCAGTGGATTATATGCAGATAAAATTGCAAAACAATTTGGATTTTCAAAAAATTATGAAATACTCCCTTTCAAAGGTTTATATCTTTACGGAAATAAATCAGCTCTGGTATTACGCACACATATTTACCCTGTTCCCAACTTAAAAAATCCTTTTTTGGGCGTACATTTTACTTTAAATGTTTATCATGACGTTAAAATTGGCCCTACTGCAATCCCGGCGCTTTGGCGAGAGCATTACACAGGATTAAAAAATTTC
>MGYM01000013.1:0-526 GCA_001801745.1 Gammaproteobacteria bacterium RIFCSPLOWO2_02_FULL_38_11 | reverse complement strand
AACAATTAAGTTTATTCCTACGTTCTGATTTTAATTTTCGAAAATTAGCGATTGCAGAATTAAAAAAATATAATAAGCGGATTTTGTTAAAACAAGCTGATGCTTTAATTGAATCACTGCCATTTCAAGACTTCAAAACCTGGGGGAAACCCGGCATCCGTGCCCAGCTTTTTGATACCCAAAATAAAAAATTAGAGATGGATTTTGTGGTAGAAGGTGACGAACATTCTTTTCATATTTTAAATGCCGTCTCCCCTGCTTTCACTTGCGCTTTACCTTTTGCAGACTATATCTCTCAACACCTAGCCTGTATTGAAAAAAAAATTTTCTGAGATTTCTTTTGGATGACAGCCTAAAGTGGGTACTTTATTAAAAATACCCACCTTAAATTTTTTCAATGAATTAAGCTTATTAAGCAGCAGCTGTCTTCCTTACTACTGGTTCTTCTCTGTCATCAGCATCATCTCTTTTACCACGGAAAAAGTCTGAAAACCCAGGCTTTGTCTGCTTTCCATAATTTGTCTCA
>MGYM01000012.1:63112-67580 GCA_001801745.1 Gammaproteobacteria bacterium RIFCSPLOWO2_02_FULL_38_11 | reverse complement strand
GCAGGCGCCATCGCATTAATCACCAATTGCGCAGGACTATCATCCCACAACACAATATCGATACGCTCCCCGCCCAACTCACCGGAAACAGCTTGCACGCGTGAACCTCTCATACCCACACAAGCACCGATAGGATCAATACGACCATCATTTGTTTTCACTGCGATTTTAGCGCGTGAGCCCGGATCGCGTGCAGCACTCTTAATCTCAATCACTTCCTCGCCAATTTCAGGCACTTCAATTTTAAATAACTCGATTAACATGTCAGGACGTGTGCGACTCACAAACAATTGGGCGCCACGAAGCTCATAACGCACATCATAAAGATAACCACGGATACGATCATTAGGACGCACCACCTCACGCGGAATCATTTCTTCACGTGGAATAATCGCTTCAACATTATTTCCCAAATCTAAAACGACGTTATCGCGCGTCACTTTCTTCACAACACCTGACACCAACTCACCCTTACGGCTTTGATAATTTTGCACGACTTGCGCGCGTTCCGCCTCTCGCACTTTTTGCACGATGACTTGTTTTGCGCTTTGAGCCGCGATACGACCAAATTCAACAGAAGGCATGGCCTCTTCGATAACATCGCCCACTTGCGCATCAGGATAATTTTTCTGCGCTTCTGCTAAAAGTAATTGGACATGAGGATTTTCGATACCTTCTTCACTTGCATCATCGATCACCGTCCATAAACGAACGGTTTTATAATCCCCTGTATTGCGATCCACAGAAACTTTGATTTCAAATTCTTGACCGTAACGTTTCTTCGTTGCCATTTCCAAGGCTGCCTCGATCGCATCGAAAATAACTTTTTCCGCGACGCCTTTCTCATTTGAAACTGTTTCTGCAACCAATAAAATTTCTTTATTCATGATTTTCACCTCACATCCATCTGCAATTAACATTGCAAACTTCAAAAATAAAAAAGGCTATGCCAATAAAAAAAGCCCATATAGGGCTTTTCTTTTAAATAAAAATCGTTACTTTCACTGCCAGAAAACGTGTAACGATTTCATTTTTCAAAGTTGGTAGCGGGGATAGGATTTGAACCTACGACCTTCGGGTTATGAGCCCGACGAGCTGCCAGACTGCTCCACCCCGCGTCAAAGTTTCACAATTTTACGCGTGACATTCGGATAATTCAAGGGCACATGATTTCTTATTTGAACTTCTGTATCATCGACAAGTTTCGGGGTATAGCGCAGCCTGGTAGCGCACCTGCTTTGGGAGCAGGCTGTCGGGGGTTCAAATCCCTCTACCCCGACCACTTACATCAGCCTATTTATAACGATAGATCTAGTCAAAAAGACGCAGTAAGGAAAAGGACGCCGTTTTTGCGCCCGTAGCTCACTTGGATAGAGCATCGGCCTTCTAAGCCGAGGGTAGCAGGTTCGAATCCTGCCGGGCGCGCCATATACAATATGAGACAACAAAAATGAAACTACCTGTTTATTTTGAAAAAATGCTAAAGCAAGCTATTTCTGCAAGAAACAATGCCTATGCACCGTATTCAAAATTTCAAGTTGGTTGTTGTATCAGAACGGAGAACAATCTTTTTTTTGCGGGCACAAACGTAGAAAATATTGCATTTGGCACAACACAATGTGCAGAAGGTGCAGCCATAGGCGCGATGATCACGGCGGGCGAACGAAAGATAACAAATTTACTGCTTGTCGCTATTAATGATTCACCGTGCACACCCTGTGGCAATTGCCGGCAACAACTCAGTGAATTTGCAAAACCTAACATGCAAGTTTATGTTTGCAATCCACAAGGACATTTACAAACAATTAAATTTACTGATTTACTCCCCTACTCCTTTAAATTCTAAAAGAAGAAGATCTGTTACTCGTATCAGCATTATTAGCAGAAAAAATTACATCATCACCCTCTCTAAAATTGCTTACAAGAGAAATCATGAGTTGAAGCCTTGCATTCAACCATAACACTGCAGACTGTTCGTTATAACCCCCTATATCATCTGAAGCGAGGAATTGAGTCATAACACTGCCCGGTGTATTCATTATTTCGCACATCAACCCTGAGGCCGTCTTCAAGTATTTTTTTAAAGATGCCACATAAGTCACTTCTATATCGTATATAGACGGAAGCTTACATTGCGAATCTTGGCCCTCAAGTGCAGAAAGCACATCGGCGATACGAGCAAGATACAACAGAGAGAGCCGAGCATTATCTCGAAGCGTCTCCTCATCCTTTTTCAGAATATTTCCACTCCTCCCAAGAATCCGTGCATTCTCTTGAGAAATCAATTCATTACCTCGAAGAGTCCGCTTCTTCTCTTGAAAAATCGTCAGATTCTTTTGAATAACCCACGCATTCTCTTGAAGAGCCCACGCGCGCTCTTGAAGAATCCGCGCATTCTGCCCCAATAAATTCATAGCTCTTTCCATTGATTCGGTATGAGAATTTAAAATTTCATTAAAATTAGACATAATGGTCTCTGATCATTAATTTGAATTGGGCTTACAATAACATGAACTTTAGAATTTTTTATTAAGAAAATATTAATTTTCAAAAAATATTTTAATTTTGAATACACTTCAAGATGCCATTATGCATTCAAACTCATTTCTTGATAATCCTGCACTGTTCCTTCAAAACGATTCAATTTACCTTTTTCAATAAAATAAAGCTCATCCACCAAGGTCCTCATTAAATAACGATCATGTGACACCAAGACCATGGCGCCTTCATATTCTTCCAGCGCAAACACAAGTGCTTGGCGAATAGAAAGATCCAAGTGATTGGTAGGCTCATCTAACAAAAGTAAATTGGGCCGTCTCCAAATAATTAATGCCAAAGCAACGCGTGATTTTTCACCCCCTGAAAACTGACCCAGAGGCGCCAAGGATTGATCGCGACTAAACCCAAAACTCGCCAAATAAGAAATAAGTTCTTTTTCTGTTTTTGTATTATTTAATTTTTTAAGTAATTCCAGAGAAGATAATTCTAAGGGAAGATAGTCCACTTGATGCTGTGCAAAATAACCAATGTTTAAACTGGGAGGGCGCACGATATCTCCTTGCATCGGCGTTAACTCTCCGCAAATACTTTTAATCAACGTACTTTTTCCTGCGCCATTAACACCTAAAAGACCAATACGCTGACCTGCCAAAATACCCAAATCAACTCGCCTGAGCACAACATGATTATCGTAACCCAAATCTACTTTTCGCATTGTGATCATAGGATTGGGCATACGGTCAGGTTTTAGAAAATGGAATTGAAAAGGTGAAGACTCATAGAGGGGCGCGATGATTTCCATTTTTTCAATTGCTTTAAGACGACTCTGGGCTTGTTTTGCTTTTGTTGCACTTGCGCGAAACCGATCAACGAATTTTTTCATATGTGCTATTTTCGATTGTTGTTTTTTATGTTGTGCGTTTTGCAGAGCAATATATTGCGCGCGTAAAATCTCAAACTGTGAATAATTTCCTGAATAGAGTTTTAAATTTTTATTTTCGATATGCGCGATATGCGTCACTGTATCATCGAGAAAATCGCGATCATGTGAAATCATGAGAACTGCACCGAAATAATTTTTCAAAAACGCTTCTAGCCACAAAATCGTTTCCATATCCAAATGATTCGTAGGTTCATCCAGCAATAGCAATTCGCTAGGGGCAAACAAACATTTTGCAAGATTCAAACGCATTCGCCACCCGCCTGAAAAAGTTTTCACGGGTTTCTGCATTTCTTCTTGAGAAAATCCCAAACCTTTTAGAATTTTTGAAGCGATGCTTTCTGCGCCATACCCATTGATTTCATGCAACACAGTATGACATTGCATTAAGGCATCATAATCTTCTTTTTCTTCGGCAGATTTTAATTTTTGAAACGTATCGAATAAAACAGTGTTGCCTGAGATGACATAATCCAGCGCACTCATATCGAGTGCAGGAACTTCCTGCTCTAGGCTCACTATTTTTAAATTTTTGCTTAAAAGAATTTCCCCGCGAGCGGTTTCTAGCAAGCCCAGAATTACCGAAAACAAACTTGTTTTACCGCAACCGTTATCACCGACCATACCGATGATATGTTTTGGAAACACGGACAGATTGATTTTTTCTATTAACACGTTGGCACCACGTGCAATAGTGACATCTTGCAAGCTCAGCATAGGAATAACCTCAATAAAATTAAATTTGAAATAAAAAAAGTTATCTTGGATTGAGCTTAGCTAATGAATAATCACAAAAAACCGTGGATAGTGATGATGAAGCAACACCATACTAAATTGAAATATAGATTTTGTAAGAAGCTTCATGATGTTGTGAGGGATAAAAAAAAGAAGTTAAGATACAAGAATCAATTTTACTTGTAAACAGCATTACAAATTGTTTATGATGTTTTGGTTTTTTTACGCTTCTAGACCCTCATCCGACTCGCCTACGCGCTTCGCGCTCTGGCGCAGTCACCTTCTCCCGCAAGC
>MGYM01000012.1:48462-63076 GCA_001801745.1 Gammaproteobacteria bacterium RIFCSPLOWO2_02_FULL_38_11 | reverse complement strand
CGACAGGATGTCGCCCAGGGGGCGTCTCTTACGAAGAACAACGTAGGGCTTATGCAAAACAAGTATTTTTGTGTTGCAACAAGGCATAAATCGAGTGAGCGCCGTAGTTTATAATAAATAAATGAGGACGCGAGCAAGATTTATAACGACGTTGCAACCAAAAAGACGATGTTTTGCGTAAGTCCTACGATAGAAGGCCAGGGATGGCCTGGTTTGGACAGTAATATGGTGAGCGTAGCTCAGTCGGGTTTGTCGCGAGTAAATCGAGCGGCAAACGGGCGACAGGATGTCGCCCAGGGGGCCTCTCTTATGAGAAACGATAGAAGGCCAGGGATGGCCTGGTTTGGACAGTAATATGGTGAGCGTAGCTCAGTCGGTAGAGTCCCGGATTGTGATTCCGGTTGTCGTGGGTTCGAGCCCCATCGTTCACCCCAATTTTGGAGCCATTTAAAAATACAGGGCCAGGATGACCCGACTTCTGCAGTAAAATGTTGGGCCGTTAGCTCAGTTGGGTTTGACGCGAGCGTGCAAGCGGCAAACGGGCAACAGGATGTTGCCCAGGGGGCATCTCTAACGTGAAAAATACAGGGCCAGGATGGCCCGGCTTCTGCAGTAAAATGTTGGGCCGTTAGCTCAGTTGGTAGAGCAGTTGACTCTTAATCAATAGGTCGTTGGTTCGATCCCAACACGGCCCACCAATAAAATCAAAGACTTACAAAACACAATTTTAGAAATAAATTTCCCATGGGCCACCAAATGAAACTTTCTATCTCTTATGAGCCCCACCCTCATCACAACAATGTACTAGTACTCTGGAACGGCATTGCGGAATATGCAAAACAGAAAAAAGGGCATAAACCCATTGAGTCCTTCGCCTTTTTTATTCGCGACGAGAAGAACGCTATTCGGGGAGGATGTAGTGGCTGCAATCTGTATGGTTGTTCGTATATCGACTCATTATGGATAGACGAACCCCTACGAGGCAAAACTTATGGCAATCAACTCATGACGGCTGCCGAAAAATGGGGCAAAGAACAGGGCTGCACCTTTGCAACAGTAAACACAATGGATTGGGAGGCACTTGGGTTTTATAAAAAACTAGGGTTTAACGTTGAATTTGAAAGACATGGGTTTTTAAAAAATTCAATTTTTTATTTTCTGCGAAAGGATTTCCATAATAAAAATGATCAAGACAATAAATTTGAACTTTCCCCATTACATGAAAATGATATTGATGAGATAGTCACAGCCTTTAAAAATATTGGATGGAATAAACCAAAAATTACCTATACTGTTTATCTTCAAGAACAAAATGAAAGTCTTCGCTCGATTTGGATTGCAAAAATTAATCAGAAATTTTGTGGTTACGTCACCTTAAAATGGAAAGCAGATTATTCATTCTTCTACATCAATAACATTCCAGAAATTGTTGATTTAAATGTACTTCCAGGTTTTAGAAAAAAAGGTATTGGCACTATGCTTCTCCTAAAATGCGAACAGGCAGCAAAAGACCACAGACACACTAAAATTGGATTAGGTGTTGGTATGACTCGTGATTACGGAGATGCTCAGCGGCTCTATATTCGCCTTGGCTTTTTACCAGATGGAAATGGCTTGCACTCTAAATGTAAAGAAGTAAAACATAGTAGCATGGTAACAGTCGATGACGATCTAGTGCTTTATTTCACTAAAAAAATATAATTTCAATTTTAACTACTCGAAAAAATCTTCATTGAAAAATAACTGGGAATCCTGGATATTAGGGGTGTAATCAATGCTTGTGGAATAAACATCTAAGATCTTTCTCCAAAAAATCTTTTCTGAAGAACGAATATCACGAATTCGCGCAAGCAATTCATCAAAATAATTGCCACCAGCCCGAAGCTTAAGACGCTCGTCGTCCATAGCAAAACCTTTAATCAGGTATTCTTTTAGATGTTGGGTGGCCCAAATGCGGAATTGAGTACCTCGTTGAGATTTAACACGATAGCCGACCGAAATAATCACATCCAAATCATAAACATTAGTCATATAATTCTTATCGTCCGAGGCAGTTCTCCGGAATTTCCGGACAACTGAACCTTCATCTAGCTCTCCCTCCTTAAATATATTTAAAATATGCTCAGAAACCGTTCTTTTGTCCTTTTGAAACAGTTCAGCCATTTGCCCGTGCGTTAGCCAAACCGTCTCATCCTGAAGCTTCACATCAATTCACGTCTTACCATCTGCGGTTTGATACAGCAACACTTCACCCATATTTAAACTATTATCGTTATTCATGGTTTCTTCTCTCAGTTGTTTTAAAAGCATGTCGTTCATGTGTTGTAAAAGAGATTCAAACTTTTTTAAAATATTGAAGCAGCATTATAGGCTTGTTTTATAATGATAACGAAGAGGTTTAATAAAAATTAAAAATATCTCAAAATACAACTTCTAAACGCTTAATCAATAGGTCGTTGGTTCGATCCCAACACGGCCCACCAATAAAATCAAAGACTTTCAAAATACTATTCACACAGTTAATTAGTCGAACGTGAAAAAACCGTTAACTAGTAAGCAAAATTATTAAGGCGTGCCCCTAATCAATAAAATTTAAAATCGCTCTAGCAACCATACCAGGTTGTTCAATAGGGCTTGCATGACCTCCAGCTATCATTACAATTTGTGTATTATTACCTATTCCCTTTTGTAGTTCTTTCGAACCAACTAACGGTGCGATAATATCTTCTTCACCAGCGATAATTAATGTAGATGATTTAATTTCATGTAACCATGAATGTGAGTCAAAAGATTTTAATGCACCTAGTTGACGTTCATACCCAATTAAAGATTGTGGATAAGGATTATTTTCTGCAATCTTTATCAGATTTGTTAATTGGTTTGGTTGAGAAAGAAATTCACTAGAAAAGACCCAAGATACGATAGATTGCACGCGATAAGTCATTGGTAAATTCAATCGTTGTAATTCACCCCTTACTTCTAATGCCATTTCTGGCGCTTTAGTCAGACGATCAAACGTGTTAATTAACACAATTTTGTTAATTTGATTTTCATATCGTTTCCCAATATTTTGTGCAATTGCACCACCCATGGATTGGCCAATGATGGTCGGCTTCTTCAAACCCAATTTATTACTCAATGCCATAACATCATCAGCCATCGTATCGATAGAGTAAGGATGGTCAGGGCTATCAGTCTGTCCTACTCCTCGGTTATCAAAAATCAATACCTGATGTTTTTCGCTTAGTTGGTCGAGGATACCTGCCCAAAAGGTGTGGTCACAGGTGAAACCAGCAATTAAAATAATGGGGTTATCATTGCTTTTCCCATGCAGTTCATAATACATATTGATATCATTAATTTTTACCATAGCTCTTACCTCTTACAGATGCGAAGTTAATAACTCAAATTTTTTCATTACGTTAAAACTAGGATTTTTAAATTTATACATACTATCGATATTACCAAACAAGTATGAATACTAAACATGACTTGATCGTTTGGCACTAAATGAGATTGGGCACAGAGGGTATTTGTGAGCAATTTCATATAATCCCGATTAAACTATTGCCATTTTCACTGCTATACTAAAAATTAAGTATCTTGCTATTTATTCTGTTTTTTTAAATTAACTTATCCGGCTCGTATATGAAAACTCGCCCAACCTCTCACTTACATCAAGCGAACGAAACTTATTTTCAACATTTGCGCTTCGCTCTTTCCTACGCATCCAAACTAGCCCTGGCAAGCTCAGCCTGCTTCATCCACGCACTCTTTCCTTGCTTTTTTCAAACCACCGCGAGCAGTATAATCAAAAACATACTCGACGACATCTCAAAACGATACAAAAAACCAGAATGAAATTTTTTAAATGGCTTGTCATTGGCGCAGGACCCGCGGGTATTTTAGCTGTCGGGAAATTACTTGATTTGGGCATCCCCGAAAAAAGCATTCTCTGGGTTGACCCCCATTTTGCAGTCGGAGACTTAGGCACAAAATGGAAAAATGTACCCAGCAATACAAAGATAAAATTTTTCAAAAAATTTTTAAATTCAACAAAATCATTTCACTATAAGTCTTGCCCTAAAAATAAAAAATTAAAAAAGAAACCAGAAGAAACCTGCTTTTTAAAAGAAATTGTTTCACCATTACAATGGGTCACAAAAAAATTTTTAAAAAAAATAAATCACGAAAAAAAATATATTCAATCATTGAGATTTAAAAAAACAAAATGGGAGTTTGAAATTAGCAAGGAAGAAAAGGCTTATGCTGAAAACGTTATTCTGGCCATTGGCTCTGACCCCATTCAAAAAAAAGATCTTAAAAAAAAATTCATTCCTTTGGAAATCGCCTTAAACCCTATAAAATTAAGAAAAAAAATCAAATCTAAAGATAAGATCGCGGTCTTAGGCTCATCTCATTCTGCCATCCTCGTATTAAAAAATTTATATGAACTCAATTTAGATATAAAAATTATTAATTTTTATCGCAACCCACTGAAATTTGCAGTGGAATTCCCCTCTTTTATTTTGCACGACAACACGGGCTTGAAAGGAACAACGGCTTATTGGGCAAAACAAAAACTCCTCAAGAATATTCCCGAAAAAATAGAACGAATTCATATTCAGGACCCAACATTTAAAAATAAATTAAAACAATCTAATAAAATAATTTACGCCATTGGATTCCAAGCAAGAAAAATCACTATCAAAGGCTTAAAAAAATGTAAATATCATCCCAAAACAGGCATTATCGGACCCGGATTATTTGGTATAGGTATTGCATTTCCAGAATTGATATCCGATCCTTTCGGCCAAAAAGAATATAATGTAGGGCTCTATAAATTTAATAATTATCTTCAAAAAATTTTGCCTCTTTGGGTTGGCGTCTTATAAAAAAGAATGTAACAAAGTCATAACGCAAAAAGGCAAATTTTAGAGATGTGCTTAATTAAATTTAATGTTCTCATACATATAAACAGTTTGTAATTTGTTGCTGCTTTCTGCGAAAACAAACTCATCAACATAATGGCCGCCACCAGACTCACCCTCTTTTAAATGCCAAGAAAAAGAAAAGCTTGCACTATATTTTCCATCTTCACTTTTATAAATCGTCCCTGTTTGCACAGAAGCAGATTGGATTTCAGGAAAAAAATTGGGGAAAAAATCTTCTACATTGACTCTTCCTTTAGAAGTAGAAACAACAGTGCCACCGGGTGCAAATAAGCCTAGCATTTGTGATACATTTGCGCTTTGTAAAGCAGAGAGGTATTGCTTTACAGTATCAATCCTTGCTTCATCAAGCGTTTGGGCTTGTAAACCCATCGAGAATAAAAGCGGTGTTAACATCAATAGTTTGGGAAGTTTTGTCATCATCATCTCCAATAAGGGGTAGAAAAGACAGTATATTATTTGATCTATTATAAGTAAAATAGATATATTTTATATTTATCATATAAAAAAACTATACTTAAAATTTAAACTCAAGCAAGGAAAACGAATGATCCCCTCCCCCACAGAATTATCTTATTTTATCGAAGTAGCCAAACTTGAAAATCTCTCGCGTGCAGCTCAAAAATTAGGGATTAGCCAACCCTCATTAACCATTTCCATGCAACGTATAGAAAAAAACTTAAGCGTGAAATTATTTATTCGTCATAAGAAAGGCATGGTATTAACAAAGACGGGGAAAATTTTACTGCTACATGCAAAGCAATTATTGCAAGAATGGGAAACGATAAAACCTCAGATACTGGCACCTTTGCGGCAAGTGCAAGGCCAAGTGAGCATAGGATGCAATGCTTCTGTTGCACTTTATTGTTTATCAGACATTCTTAAAAAGAATTTATTACATTATCCAAAATTAGAAATTCAATTACTGCATGCTGTTTCTCGGCACGTAACGGAATGCGTTATCGATTTGAGTATTGATATAGGAATTGTTGTAAATCCTATAAAACACCCTGACCTCATTATTCATAAACTGGGTGAAGACGAATTCAAATTGTGGTCTTCAGCTCAGAAAAATAAATTGAATGATCTTGATGGAGATGAGGCAGTTATTATTTGTGATAGTAATTTAGCGCAATCACAGTGGATGTTAAAACAATTAAAAAAGAAAAAAATAAATTATAAACGTGTGATATACACGACAAGTCTTGAACTTGTTGCGCAAATGACAATGAAAGCTTGTGGCGTAGGTATATTACCTGCAAGAGTGGTTAACTCCCTCTACCCCAAACAATTATTAAGTATCGGAAAAACGCCAATATATTTAGACGAGATATGTCTTATTTATCGATCTGAAAATAAAAATGTAATGGCGATCAAACAGTTAGTGCAGTCCATCAAGGAATATTTCTCCGGGATTTAATTCCATTCCATTAAAAATAGATTAACATTTTTTAATCAAAAATTTAAAAAATCACATAAAGTTGCAAAAACAGCTAACTTCAAGTGAAATGAGGACTTTGTTTCTATAAAAGGATTTTGATGAAACTCATTTTTCTAGGATCAGGCTCTGCTTTCTCGCCTCTTAAAGAAAATTTCCAATCAAATATGTTGTTAGAAGCTCCCTCGGGCAAACGACTACTGATTGATTGCGGAACTGATGCACGCTTATCTTTGGCAAAATTTAATTTAACCCATAAACATATTAACGCTGTTTATATCAGCCACTTCCACGCCGACCACGCAGGCGGTCTAGAATGGCTGGGATTTTCCACAAAATTTGAATCCCCTCCTCAAAAACCAAAACTTTTTACCCATCCCCGCATGATAAAAAGATTATGGTCTCGCGTATTATCCGGTGGGTTGCAATCCCTCAAAGGAAAAAAACCCGCCACATTTTCTTCTTTTTTTAAAATAGCAAAACTTAAAAATAAGAAATATTTTACCTGGGCCTCTATTCGTTTCGAATTAGTAAAAACCATCCATGTCTATAACGGCAAGCACTTACTTCCTAGCTTTGGTTTGTTTTTTGAAATTTATAAAACAAAAATTTTTATCACCACCGATACACAATTCACCCCTCAATACCTCATGCCTTATTATCAAGAAGCCGATATCATCTTTCAGGATTGCGAAACCCTAAAAAAAGCCAGCAAAGTCCACCCACAATTTAAATCACTCACGACACTGCCTGAAAAAATTAAATCAAAAATGTGGCTTTATCATTACAATCCAGGTCATCTACCCCATGCAAAAGCACACGGCTTCCGTGGTTTTGTGAAACGCGGTCAAATATTCTACTTTAAAAAACTCAAATGATGAAAATATCACGTGAGACGCTTCCAAAACCTCGCAAAAGATTTTAAAAAAAGTTGTCTGCGAAAAATGAACGTCGGGCTTGATTTTCAAACCACATTCAAGCTAGTCTGGAAACTTCATTCGCTCAAGGAAAAAGGATTTTCATGAGTATTGAGTTATCAATCCCTATCAATAAAATTCAAGACCTAAGTCGCATTCTCACAGAAACAGAGCATCTCAGTGATACTGAAAAAAAAGAAAAAGAAACCGTGTTAGCAGATATGCGTTTTCGTCTTCGAGAGATAGAGTCTGCGCTTCATGCACTTTTCAAAAAAGCAAAAAAAAATAAAAAAAATGAGCTCGTTGAACAACTTGAAAAACAAGAAGAAGCAATTGCTGAACTTTTCGAAGATATTTTGCAAGAACCGCAACCTTGTTTATACCTTAATAAAACACTTACACAAGAAACCAATCAACTTAAAATAGACAAAAATGCTTTACTTAAAGAATTTATTTTTCCTTTTTCATTCATGGTCACAGGCATCACTTTTATAATACTCGCGCTAAAACTGCCAGAATCTTTTATCGCCACCACACTCAATTTTGCCGCTTTTCTACTAACAGTGGGTGCTTTAAGCATCATGGCATTGCGTACAAAACATTTAAAAAATATATTTTCTACTGAAAACATGCTGCTTCAAACCTACAAAGAAGCCAATGCTCTTCTGCCTCGTTTTATCGTTATTGCAACACTTATCGCTCAAATCCAAAGAACACGATCACTGTTCCAACAAGTTTGCGCCGAACGCCAACCAAACGCAGCCGGGGAAGAAAAATTTCCGACTGAACAACTTTTGTTGGTTCACTCCCCTGCCTTATTTTTAAAACCGAAAAAAGAAGCGCCTGAGGAAGAGGATAGAAAAGAACAGACACTCTCAATCAATTAAGGACCCTCGCAATTTCGCTTCGCCATTATGATCGCAATGCTCTTTCTAAATTATTTGATTTTTCCTCGATATATTGTATTAAACGACCACGCACTGTCCCATCACGAATAAATAATCGTCCTAATTTTTCCGCCAACCAAGGGATTTTTACCTTCGGATTTTTTAAATCCGTATAAACCATATCCATTAACTCTCTCAATCTCAGTAAAACTTCACGCACATAAGCCGCTTGCACTTTCACAGGCCTCCTACCATCAAACCCAGGCACATGTTGTGTAAAATGATTGTGATAATCCATCAGGCGCTGCGGCCCAATTTGCCCCGGGAAAAAGCCCGGCGACCGCTCACTGAATTCTTGTGCAAATTGACGCAATAAATTGTGTAATGAACTTTCCGTTGATTGAGGCACCGACTGAAGTTGCTGTAATGCAGTTCGAAAGACTTGCACACGCGCTTTTAATAACGCCAAAAAATTAGTTGAAGCTGCCATACCTCCTCCTTAAAGAACAAAATTCAAACGCATTTTCATTTTTCACATTTTAGAATAAAATGTTTTATCTAAAAAACAAAAACTTCTCTTATGACCTACTCTCTTCGCTGGTTTTGTTTTTTTACTTTTTTCTTTAGCACAGAACTTCTTGCTTACAGCTCAACAGATGGCATTGAGTTTCTATCATTCACCCAACCTGAACACAATCCTTATGGCTACTTACAATCACTTTCTTTGGAGCAAGATATTAATCCCGGCTATGGTCCTTATAGTAAAACACAATATGAATTTGAAATTATACCTTTGTTACATTATCAAATTTCAAATGATTGGAATTTGATTAATCGCATTACGCTCCCTCTTTATAATCAACCTAGTATCACACAATCAAACGTTTCTATTTCTGGCTTAGGCGATATTAGCTCTTACTTTTTTTTCTCCCCAGTTCAACACAAACATAAAACTTCATGGGGCATCGGCCCTTGCTTGATGATACCTACCGCCAGCCAAACCCCATTAGGAACAGGTAAATGGAATGTAGGCCCCACTGCTTTTGCAACATTCAAATCAAATAAATTACTGATCGGGCTATATGCTTACAATTTATGGTCTGTTGCCGGAGCAAAAGGCTTGCCAGCCTACGATCAATTAACCTTCTACTACATTCTCAATTACGACTTGCCTCATGGCTGGTATCTCACAAGCGAACCGCAAAATATCGCTAATTGGCATGCAACTTCTCGCAACCGTTGGACTATTCCCATCGGCGGCGGCATAGGGCGTGTCTTCACAATTAACAAAGAAGAAACACATCTTTCTTGCCAGGCGTACTACAATATGATCAGGCCACAACAAATTGGAATCGGAGTAGGCCCAACATGGCAGGCCGAATTTATTTTTTCTTATCTTTTCTCACACTCTCTTAGCTAGCGAGGTGTTTATGGCACAGGAAAATCCATACCTTTTGCATATACTCATTCGAAATCTTAACCAAGATAATTTGGAAGGTTCTCTGGAGAAAATACGAAAGCTTTTAGAAAAATCGCCCAATTGTGTCAATAGACAAGACGAAACAGGCAATACACCTTTACATTATCTCGCAGGTTTACAACCTCACAAACCAGGCCCAAGGATCACCGTATTTGCCTCTCCTGTTAAAACCAGAAGAGGGGTTCATCCAGATGACTTACAAAACCTTGCTAGTGAACTCATAACGACCCATGGCGCAGATCCTAATTTGAAAAATAAAACAGGCCTCTTACCCGTTGACTTACTCAGCAGCGACTCGGTCGAATTTAATAAAATACTTTCCTCTCCTCCGAATTCCCCTCCAAGATCGCCCATCAGTGCTTCAGCCTAGGGTGTGTCTCTAAAATAAAACTTAATCTAATGTTTGTCGGTAATATTTCATTCCGATCATCATCACAATAATTAAAAATAAAAAAATTGCTACAATGCTCGGAAGAATGTCAAAAAAACCATTCCCTTTTAACATAATGCCACGCACGATCATTAAAAAATGCGTTAAAGGCAGTGCACTTCCTAAAACTTGAGCCCACTCCGGCATACCCTGAAAAGGAAACATAAATCCCGATAATAAAATGGAAGGCAAGAAAAAGAAAAATGACAGTTGCATCGCTTGCAACTGATTCCTTGCAAGCGCCGAAAAAGTTAATCCAACCGCAAGATTCGCTGCAATAAAAGGTAAACACGACAAAAATAATAAAATTAAACTCCCCTTCAACGGTACGTTAAAAACAAAACACGCCGCAAGCACGATTAAAATTACTTGAATGTATCCCACTACAATGTACGGCACCAATTTTCCTAATATCACTTCCAACGGATACACAGGCATGGCAAGCAAACTTTCCATCGTGCCACGCTCTCGTTCACGGGTAATCGCTAAGGATGTAATAACCACCATTGTCATCGTTAAAACAACACCTAATAACCCCGGCACAATGTTATAAGAAGTAATACGATCAGGATTATATTTCGAATGTAGAATAAGATTGATAGGTAACTCAGGCACACTTAAATAAGACAAATTTCCCGCAAGATTTTTTGAAAAAAGCTGAACAATCTCTGAAACCGCCGTTAAGGCACTACTGGTTGCCGCAGGATCTGTTGCATCGGCTTCGACTAATAATTCAGGTTTATCCCCACGAATTAATTTCGTTGTAAAATCCGGAGGAAAATAAAAAACAAATTGAACATCGCCTCTTCGTAATAATTCATCTGCTTCTTTTTGATTTTTATTCTTATCCAAAATTTTAAAATATTTAGAATTCTGAAAACCAACAATCAATTGACGAGTTAAAACACTCTCATCTGCCATCACCATCACGGTGGGCATTTTTTTAGGATCCATGTTAATGGCAAAACCAAATAATAATAATTGAATTAAGGGAATACCAATGATCATCGCGAAGGTTAAACGATCACGCTTCATTTGCGTAAATTCTTTTAATGTAATCGCCAAAAACCGCTGCCAAGAAAAAATAAATTTCAATATTTATACTCCACGGACATGGTGAAAAAAGTTAAACTTGCTGATGATCTGCCTTCGCTACAAAATTAATAAAAGCATCTTCTAGACTAGATGGTATTTGTTGCCAATTCGAATTTTTAAAAGGCGCTATGCTTTGATTAAATAAATGAGGATTCGTACCGCTCACATGCAGTTTATTTCCAAAAAAAATTACTTGTTCAACACCCGGCAATCCTCGCAATTTTTTTTCTAATACCATTAAATCATCACCCAACACAGCCCAAGTAACTAAATTTGCCTTTGCAATAATTTCTGTTATCGATCCTTCCGCAAGCAAATGGCCATAAGAAATATAAACCAATTTAGTGCAACGCTCCGCTTCGTCCATGTAATGGGTGCTGACCAATGTTGTAATCCCTTGTTGGGAAAGCGCAAAAATATTATCCCAAAAATCTCGACGTGCTTTAGGATCCACGCCGGCAGTGGGTTCATCTAATAATAAAAGCTTAGGTTCATGCAATAAACATCCTGCCAAAGCTAAACGCTGCTTCCAACCTCCTGACAAAGTACCCACTAATTGATGACGACGCTCAATCAAATCAAATTCTTTTAATATCTTTTCAATTTTTGATTTTCGATTCTCAATTGAATAAGCACGCGCAATAAAATTCAAATTCTCATCGGCAGTCAAATCATGATATAGACTAAAACTTTGTGTCATATAACCTACATGACATTTGATCTCATAAGACTGCTCTAAAATGTCATAACCTAAACATCGTCCCGAACCTGAATCCGGCGTCAATAATCCACACAGCATACGTAATGTTGTCGTTTTTCCACTGCCATTGGGACCCAAAAATCCGCAGATTTCACCTTTTTTTACTTGCAAAGTAAAATCTTTAACTGCAAGCGTCTCACCAAAGCTTTTTTGTAAATGACTGACTTCAATCACGTTCAAAGTAAGTTCCTAATTAAATTTTACATCTACCGGCTGCCCTGGATGAAATTGTTTTGCAATAACCTCTGGCATGCGCGCACGAACCAAATAAACTAATTTTTGTCGCGAATTTTTACTGTAAATCACAGGCGGCGTGTATTCTGCACTCGGAGAAATGTAGTCAATACTCGCTTTCGTTTTACCTTTACAACCATCGCAGGTAAATGTAATCGTTTCCCCTTTTTTTACTTTTTTTAATATTTTTTCAGGAACATAAAATAACACTAAAATATTTCGCGGCTCTAAAATCGCTAATACTGGATGATCCGCTGGCACGAGCTCACCCACGCGATAAAATGTATCAAAGACTTCACCCATCACCGGAGCACGACGATTTTTTTGATCCCATGTCCACTGCGCTTTAACAAGCTGTGCTTGTGCAGATTGTAATTGCTGGGTTTTGCTATCAAAATCAGTTTGCGCTTGATCTAGATTCATTTGCGTCGTTGCATTCTTTTTAAAAAGATTTTTTTGTCGGTCAAATTGTAATTTTGAAAACACCAGCTGTGCTTGCAAATCATAGACATTTGCTTGTGCCACTTTAAGCATCGATTTTTCAGGTTCAGGATCCAAAATATAAAGAGGCTCCCCTGCGTTGACTTGTTGCCCGCGCTGCACCGCCAAGTTAAATAATATTCCCGAAACATCGCTCGCAATATAGGTATACTCTCCTTCAATATACCCCGGTAAACGACTCGATGAATCTGAACAAGCAGTACAAAGTAAAAGACAATTCACTAAAATTAAAATACGTGAAAAATAAAAAAAATCATGCATAATGCAATTATCCTCACCTTAAATAAAATAGAAACCCATGCGTTTATCTTTCCCTGGAAAATTAATTTTAGGCCTTCAACACACCGTTGCCATGTTTGGTGCAACAGTGTTAATGCCGTTGCTTACCGGCTTAAATCCTTCGATTGCTTTATTCTCAGCAGGCGTAGGTACCTTATTATTCCATATCATTACACAAGGCCAAGTACCTGTCTTTTTAGGCTCTTCCTTCGCCTTCATCGCGCCTATTCTCGTCGCTAAAAATGCGGGCTTTTCATTATCCGCCATCACAGGCAGCATCGCTGTTGCCGGTTTAGTTTATATCTTATTTTCCTTATTGGCTTGGGGCTTGGGCTATAGCAAAATTAAAAAATTATTCCCACCGATTGTAACAGGTCCCGTTATTATAGTGATTGGCTTAAGTCTTGCTCCCGTTGCAATAAAAATGGCAGATAAAAACTGGGATCTCACGCTCATTACCTTAGGTGTCGCTGTATTGTCTGTCGTATTTTGTCGCGGTATTTTTAAAATTATTCCTATTTTATTGGCTGTCAGCACAGGGTATCTCACCGCTTTATTTTTGGGGAGAGTGGACATTACGCCTCTGCGAGAAGCCGCATGGTTTGGCATACCTTCTTTCACAGCGCCTTCTTTTGAATGGGATGCGATTTTTCTTATTGCGCCTGTTGCCCTCGTCACAGTCATGGAACATATCGGCGATATTTTGACGAATGGACGTGTCGTAGGAAAAGATTTTTTCCGAAAACCAGGATTACAAAGAACGCTACTGGGAGACGGCGTTGCAAGCAGTTTAAGCGGCTTAGTAGGCGGCCCTGTTTTAACAACCTATGCTGAAAACACTGGCGTATTAGCCATTACTCGCGTCTATGACCCTGCTATCCTCCGAATCAGCGCTATTTTCGCTATTTTATTAGGACTTTCGCCCAAAGTTGCGGCTCTTTTGAAAACCCTTCCTTCCGGTGTTTTAGGCGGCATTTCAATTCTACTTTTCGGTATGATCGCCTCCATTGGCATTCGCACATTGGCAGAATCTGAAATTGATTTCGTACATCCACGTAATTTAATTATTGTTTCTATCATTTTAGTTTTCGGCTTAGGCGGAGTAAGCCTGAATTTCGGAGAACTCATGAGCACACATCATCATGCCTTTTCCTTTGAGCTTAATAGCATGGCCTTGGCCACTCTTGCCGGAATTTTATTGAATTTACTACTCCCTCAACCCAAAGAAGCCTCAAATTCTTAAGCACCTCCCTTCAATGTACTATCCACGACGTGTATTCGAATTCAAATGAACTGGCTTGGATGGTACCGTGAACAGTTACCCTTCAATTAAGGCGGGCTTCGCAGTATACTCGTCGCCAGCAAAACCTTGCCTCATATCTATAAATGACAAAGGTCTTAAGCGAGAGTGGCGGAATTGGTAGACGCGCTGGATTTAGGTTCCAGTGGGTAACCCCGTGAGAGTTCGAGTCTCTCCCCTCGCACCAACAATTGTAATATTTTAAAATTTAGAGGTTGTTTATTATGTCAGACATGCAGATTTCCATTGAAAATATCAGCACACTAGGCCGCAAGCTTACTATCACCTTACCTTCTGAAAACATCGAAAATGACGTTACACAAGAAATTAAAAAACTAGTG
>MGYM01000012.1:47166-48447 GCA_001801745.1 Gammaproteobacteria bacterium RIFCSPLOWO2_02_FULL_38_11 | reverse complement strand
AAAGGATTTCGTCCTGGGAAAGCCCCTTTAAAAATAATTAAATCCACTTATGAATCTTCTGTTCGCTTTGATGTTATTGATAAACATATGCGAAAAAACTTAAGCAAAGCCCTAGAACAAGAAAAACTACACCCGGCAACATTACCCGAAGTTGATTTACTGCAAATGGCCCCCGGAGAACCTTTAAAATTTACAGCATCCTTTGAGATACTCCCTGAGATTAAACTTAAAACGCTAGAAAACACGACCATTAATAAAACCATTTCTGAAATCACAGAGAAAGACATCGATAAAACCATCGAGGCTATTCGAAAACAACATACTCATTACAAAAAAGTAGAACGCCCTGCTAAAATAAATGACAAGCTCACGATTAGTTTTACAGGACTCATCGACAACCAAGCTGTCCCTTCGGCAAGCGCTAAAAGTGTCGATATTGTGCTGGGCAGTCATCAATTTATTCCAGGCTTTGAAGAAGGCTTGGTGGGTGCAACCCTGGGTCAAGAAATAAAACTAAATCTTACTTTCCCCCAGGATTATCATCACAAAGATTTTGCAGGAAAACCCGTGGAATTTACAATTGAAGTGAATGATATTACAGAACCCAAGCTACCCAAGCTTGATGAAAAATTTTTTGAAGCATTTGGTTTGGCAGAAAAAACCTTAGAAGCTTTTCGCAATGAAATCAAAAGCAACATGGAACGTGAAACAGCTCAAGTTTGTAAACGAGAATTGAAACAAGCTGTGTTTGACAAATTACTTGAGGTCAACCCCATCGAAGCTCCTCAGGGTTTAATCAATAATGAATGTGAACGTCTACAACAAGAAATGTTAAATTCATTTAAAGCACGCTCAAACGGTAAATTAAAATCACCTATGACACTTCCAAAGGAATTATTTACCAAACGCGCCACCTACCATGTCAAACTTTCTTTGTTATTAGCAGAAGCTCAAAAACAATTTCAACTTAAAGTGGATAATCAACGCATCCGTGCGGCGATGGAAGAAGAAGCGGCACTTTATGTAGAGCCTGATATTGCACTCAAATCATTTGAATTTAACCCAGAAAAAATGAAATATTTTGAATCATTAATTATGGAAGAACTTTTAGTAGAAAAATTATTGGAAGCCGCTCAGCTTCTTGAAAAAAGAGAATCTTATCAACATTTGATGAAACAAGAATCTAATAAAGAAGAAGAGCATGTCCATGGACCGGATTGTGACCATGACCATCATGACGAGGTAAAATAGTCTATAGTTTTAAAGTCACTTCAAAATATA
>MGYM01000012.1:34180-47120 GCA_001801745.1 Gammaproteobacteria bacterium RIFCSPLOWO2_02_FULL_38_11 | reverse complement strand
TGAAAGAAAAAGCAACCCCCACCCATGCCACGCTTGTTCCTATGGTTGTTGAACAGTCTGCTCGGGGAGAACGTGCATATGATATTTATTCTCGTCTTTTAAAAGAAAGGGTGATTTTTCTAATAGGACCTATTGAAGATAATATGGCAAATTTGGTTGTTGCCCAGCTTTTGTTTTTAGAATCTGAAAATCCAGATAAAGATATTCATCTCTACATCAATTCTCCGGGAGGCGCAGTCACCTCTGCACTTGCAATTTACGATACGATGCAATTTATCAAACCTGATGTGAGTACCTTATGCATCGGCCAAGCCGCCAGTGCGGGCGCCCTCCTGCTTTGCGGTGGTGCTAAAGGGAAACGTTATTGCTTGCCGCACTCCAGAATGATGATCCATCAACCCCTAGGAGGCTACCAAGGCCAAGCGACAGATATTGAAATCCATACACGTGAAATGTTACTTTTGAGAGAAAAATTAACCACCATTATCGCCTATCACACAGGTCGGACGCCTCAGCAAATTATGTTAGACACTGATCGGGACTACTTCATGGGTGGCAAAGAAGCAAAAGATTATGGCTTAATTGACGCTATTCTTGAAAAACGTGTTGAAAAAAAATCGGTTGAAACTAATTAATTTTTTTTGTTAAAAGGCTAACATCATGAGTGACAGCAAGAAAGGCAGCGAGGGCGATAAAATTTTACATTGTTCTTTCTGTGGTAAAAGCCAACGGGAAGTAAAAAAATTAATTGCCGGCCCTTCTGTCTACGTATGTGATGAATGTATTGCGCTTTGTAATGACATTATCCAAGAGGAATTAGAAGAAAGCGCAAATCAAGAAACACAGCAACGCTTACCTCACCCTCGTGAAATTGCAAAAACCCTAGATGATTATGTGATAGGACAAACACTTGCAAAGAAAATTTTATCTGTCGCCGTTTATAATCATTACAAACGATTGCAACATGATTCTAAAAAAGATGATATCGAATTAAATAAAAGTAATATCTTATTGATAGGTCCCACAGGAAGTGGGAAAACATTACTTGCTGAAACCTTGGCTCGCATTCTAAATGTCCCCTTCACGATTGCTGATGCAACCACATTGACAGAAGCAGGCTATGTGGGTGAAGACGTTGAAAACATCATTCAAAAATTATTACAAAAATGTGATTACGATGTTAAAAAAGCTCAAACAGGCATTGTTTACATTGATGAAATTGACAAAATCTCCCGAAAATCAGACAGCCCTTCCATCACACGCGATGTCTCTGGTGAAGGAGTACAACAAGCACTTTTGAAACTCATAGAAGGCACCATCGCTTCTGTTCCACCGCACGGTGGACGCAAACACCCTCAACAAGAATTTTTACAAGTAGACACCAGCAACATCTTATTTATTTGTGGCGGTGCTTTTTCAGGCTTAGAGAAAATCGTAAAAGACCGCACTGAAAAATCAAGCATTGGTTTCTCTGCCCAAGTTCACAGTAAACATAATAAGAAGCAAATTGGTGAAGTACTTCGGAGCCTAGAACCCGAAGATTTAATTAAATATGGTTTGATTCCTGAATTTGTAGGTCGACTGCCTGTTGTGGCCACATTAGATGAATTAGACTTGAATTCTTTGATTCAAGTCCTCATACAACCTAAGAACTCTCTTATAAAACAATACACGAAATTGTTTAAGATGGACGGTGTTGAACTTGAATTCAGAGAAGACTCTATCAAAACCATTGCCAAAAAAGCATTGGAACATAAAACAGGAGCAAGAGGCTTACGCTCTATTATGGAACAAATTTTATTGGATATTATGTTTGAACTTCCTTCACTTGAAAAATTATCTAAAGTTGTTATCGACGCAAGCGTCATCTCAGGCGATACTGCCCCTTTACTTATTTTTGAAAATTCTGAAAAAGCCACTGGAAATGAATAATAGACTTCTTTCGAAACTTGTGTATTTTACTTTAGTTCAAGGCGCATGGGTTTCGAGCAGCGGAGTTTATGCGTATAAATGAGCAGCGGAGAAACCCATGCAACACGGAAATAAAGTAAAAGACGCAAGTTTCGAAAGAAGTCTAATGAATAAGCTCATTCCTGTCTTACCTCTGCGAGATGTCGTCGTCTACCCACACATGGTTATTCCTTTATTCGTAGGACGAAAAAAATCAATTCGCGCCCTTGAAGAAGCGATGACGCAAGATAAACAAATTTTATTAATCACACAAAAACATGCGTCACATGACGACCCAGGGGAAGGAAGTGTTTACGCTATCGGCACAATTGCGACCATCTTACAACTTTTAAAATTACCCGACGGCACCGTTAAAGTGTTAGCAGAAGGAACACACCGCGCTAAAATCGATGCTTTCGAGCCCAATGAAGATTATTTATTAGCAAGCGTTTCTCCTTTACAAGAAATCTATGACACAACCGTACGTGAAATCGATATTACAGCTCGAACTTTGCTTTCTCAATTTGAACAATACGTGAAATTAAATAAAAAAATCCCACCTGAAATTTTAGTTTCTCTTGCAAGCATCGAAGATCCCAGTCGCCTAGGAGATGCCATCGCAGCACATTTGACGTTAAAAATTGAGGAACGACAACAAGTCTTAGAAATTCAAGAATTACAAAAAAGATTAGAAAAAATTCTCGTATTCATGGAATCCGAGATGGACACCCTTCAAATTGAAAAACAAATTCAAGGTCGTGTTAAACGCCAAATGGCAGAAGGTCAACGCGCGTATTACCTCAACGAACAAATGAAGGCGATCCAAACAGAATTAGGCGACATGGGACATATTCCCAATGAACTTGATACTTATGCCAAACGCATTGATGACGCCGGCATGACAAAAGAAGCAAAAGAAAAAGCAGAAGCAGAATTAAATAAATTAAAAATGATGTCGCCGATGTCTGCTGAAGCGACAGTTTCAAGAAATTATCTTGACTGGATGCTGAATGTTCCTTGGAAAAAGAAAACAAAAATTAATTATAATTTAAAAGAAGCACAAAAAATTCTGGATCATGATCACTATGGCTTAGAAAAGATTAAAGAACGCATCATTGAATTTTTAGCTGTACAACAACGCGTAAAAAAACTCAAAGGCCCTGTCTTATGTTTAGTAGGCCCTCCGGGGGTAGGAAAAACATCATTGGGTCAATCCATCGCAAAGGCGACTGGACGCAAGTTTGTGCGGATGTCTTTAGGCGGCGTACGTGATGAAGCAGAAATTCGCGGACACCGACGCACTTACATCGGCGCCCTGCCTGGCAAACCCTTACAAAAATTAGCAAAAATCGGCGTTAAAAACCCTCTTTTCCTTTTAGATGAAATTGACAAAATGTCCACGGATTTTCGGGGTGATCCTGCTTCTGCTTTATTGGAAGTATTAGATCCTGAACAAAACCATACTTTTAACGATCATTATCTTGAAGTTGATTATGATTTATCAAATATTTTATTTATTGCAACAGCTAATTCACTCAACATTCCAGGCCCTTTGCTCGACAGAATGGAAGTTATTCGCTTAGCTGGCTATACCGAAGATGAAAAAATCTCAATTGCTTTACAATATTTAATTCCCAAACAACTTGAAGCCAATGGCTTAAACACAGATGAAATTAAATTTTCTGAATTAACCGTACGCGACATCATTCGCTATTACACTCGCGAAGCAGGCGTACGTAATTTAGAACGCGATATTTCAAAAATATGTCGAAAAGTCGTAAAACGTATTTTAATAAAAGCACCCAAGCACCCTATCATTATCAAATCAAGCGATCTTGAAAAATATCTTGGTGTAAAACGTTTTCGTTTTGGTGTTGCAGAAAGTCACACAGAGGTCGGCCAAGTGTATGGCTTGGCATGGACAGAAGCGGGCGGGGAACTACTCACGATAGAAACAGCCGCCACCCCTGGCAAAGGCAAAACAACTTATACAGGGCACTTAGGCGACATCATGCAAGAATCAATTAAAGCAGCATTAACTGTCGTACGTAGTCGTGCAGAACATTTGGGCATTAGTCCTGATTTTTACGAAAAATTTGATATTCATGTACACGTCCCCGAAGGTGCCACACCTAAAGATGGTCCCAGCGCAGGCATAGGCATGTGCACCGCGATTGTCTCTGCATTAACAAAAATTCCTGTACGCAGTGATTTTGCAATGACAGGCGAGATCACGCTTCGAGGTGAAGTTCTCCCCATTGGAGGATTAAAAGAAAAACTATTAGCAGCTTTGCGTGCCGGCATCAAACACGTCATCATTCCGCATGAGAATGAACGGGATTTAATTGAAATTCCAAAAAATATTAAACACGATCTCGAAATACACCCCGTTCGTTGGATTGATGAAGTCATCAGCTTAGCTTTAGCCAAACCCACTGCCTCATTAGAAAAAAAATCACAGGCACCCGCAAACGACACAACACTTCCAAGCAATGTTATAAAAAACGATAAAGCAGATCCTCCCCCTCCATCACACTAAAACCAGCCTGTCATGAAGCAAAGTGAAATGACAGGTGACAAGCTTTCAAATAAGCGAAAGATCGCGTAAACTTCGTTCCTTTCTTGGGTGCTTAGCTCAGCTGGGAGAGCGTCGCCCTTACAAGGCGAGGGTCGGGGGTTCAATCCCCTCAGCACCCACCAAGTTTTTAATACGATTTCTTATTTGGAATTCGTATTTTTTAAGTCACAGTGTGACAATGAAATTGCGGAGTGGTAGTTCAGCTGGTTAGAATACTGGCCTGTCACGCCGGGGGTCGCGGGTTCGAGTCCCGTCCACTCCGCCACTTTTCAGTTACTCAGTTACGGAAAAAACACACTATACCTCTCGTACCTGAAGATGCGAGGTTAGAACCCAAGAATGAGGTTTAGATTTTCGCACATCTTCAGTCGAAAAACCGGAGGAATATTTGTTATATTTCGAGATTCATTGACGAAAGAAGCACAAAAAGATAAGCCCCAGGTTTGAGGTTATAAGTTCACATCTTCATGTACGAGAGGTATCTATGCTCCAAAGCATTCGTGAAAAATCTCAAGGTTGGTTAGCCTGGCTCATCGTGCTGACCATCGGCATTACGTTTGCTTTATTTGGCGTGCGATCTTACCTACAAAATCCACACAATGCCTCAAGCACCGCAGCAAAAGTAAATGGACAAAGCATCACGCAAGAACAACTGCACGCTGCTTTTGAACGGTTACGTCAACAACGCCAAATGCAATTAGGTGCAGAATTCACCTCTAATCCGCAAATAGATGCACAACTAAAAACACAAGCGCTAAATCAACTGATTGTTTCTGATATTTTATCTTCTGCCGCGACAAAACAAGGATTCCGTGTCACGGAAAATGAAGTGAATAATATGCTTTCCTCTATGCCTATCTTTCAAGTCAAAGGACAATTCTCAAGAGACCGTTTCCGTGAAATATTGGCAAGCACAATGTACACAGAGAATAATTTTCTTGCCGCGTTAAATAAAGATTTACTTATCAGCCAAGTACAGTCCGCCTACATTGCCAGCGCCTTTGCACTGCCCAACGAAGTAGAAACCTTGATTCATCTCATTAGCCAAAAACGTGATATCGCTTATTTTACTATTCCAAAAGAAATTTTCTTAAAAGACATTTATGTTGCAGAATCTGACGCACAAACTTTTTATAATAAAAATCAAACACAATTCACCATACCTGAACAAGTCAATCTAGACTACATTGAACTTTCACTGCCAGACATCATTAAAAGTATTCAATTAACACCACAACAAGTACAACAATTTTATGATGAGAACAAAGAAAGTTTCATTAAACCTGCACGCTGGAAAATCGCCAGTATCTTTATTCGCACTCCCCCACAAACCACTTCCAAACAAATACAAGAAGCACAATCTAAAATAAACATGCTGACACAACGTCTTCATGCAGGAGAAAACTTTTCAGAACTTGCAGAACAATTTTCTGAAGATCCACCATCAGCTCAAGCTGGCGGCGTCATTGGTTGGATTACGCAAGACAACATCAATTCTGAGTTAGCACAAAGCATCACATCATTAAAACCAGGCGAAATTTCAGAACCCATTAAAACTTCGGCAGGTTTAAGTATTGTAAAAATACTTGAATTTCAAAAAGAAGAATTACCCGTCTTCAATCAAATTAAAGATCAAGTTTCTAAAACTTTAGCACAACAACAAGCTCAAAAAATATTTTCAGAAAAAGTGGATAAATTAACAAACTTAACTTATGCCAACCCCAATACGCTGAACACAGCCAGCAAAGAATTAAACTTAACAATCAAACATACAATTAACTTCGGGCCGCAAGGCGGCAAAGAAGGCATTGCAGCAAACCCAAAAATCATCAATGCTGCATTTAATCCTAACGTGTTAGTTCAAGGTAATAACAGCGATATCATTGAGTTAGATTCTGAAAACTATATTGTGTTACGCGTCAACCACCATCAACCTATTTCTATTAAACCTTATGCCAATGTGAAAAAAGAAATAGTCATGAATTTAAAATCACAAGCCGCAGTGCTTGCTGCAAAAAACCAAGGGCAACATTACATTAAGCAAATCCAGCTCGGAAATGATCCAAAACAAATTGCAGCTCAGAATCATTTAACTTGGGTTGAAAAACAAAAGGTAAGTCGTTTTGATACAAAATTTAATTCTATTGTGTTGAGTACAGCATTTCGAATGCCTCGCCCCAAAGAAAGCAAAATGTCTCTAGCCGGTATCACTGCCCCATCAGGCGATTACGTTGTTATGATAGTCAATCATGTTCATGATGATAATAACGCAACACTTTCGTCACCCAATAAAAGAGAACAACTCATTTTCAAAGAACAACTTGAAAATAATTTTGGAACGCTAGATTACGGGCTTTATACCTTGGGTTTAGAAAAGAAAGCGAAGGTCATTCTTTCTCAGACTTAGTCATCCGTAAAAAACGTCCTATTCGGATTTTTGTCATTGCGAGAAAAATGCGTCCAAGTGATTTTGAAAAAAAGTAAAAGGGCTCACGCATTTTTCGAAGCAATCTAGAATCGGCTCTAGATTGCTTCGAAAAACACAGAAAAGATTTCCTTTTTTTTTGAAATAAGCAGTGTGTTTTTCTCGCAATGACGAAAATCCGAATAGGGCATTTTTCACGGACAACTTCCTTGCTTCAAACTTGCTTCCAAAAACATATCCAGATCACCATCCAAAACCACCAGCGGCCTTGCACTTTCCACACCTGTACGCAGATCCTTGACACGAGAATCATCTAACACATAAGAACGAATCTGACTTCCCCAACCAATGTCCGCTTTACTCTCTTCTAACACTTGCATTTCACTTCGTTTCTTTTGCATTTCAAAATCATAAAGCTTCGCGTGCAATTGTTTCATGGCTTGCGATTTGTTTTTATGTTGGGATCGATCGTTTTGACATTGCACCACGATCCCTGTCGGCAAATGCGTAATACGAATTGCCGAGTCCGTACGATTCACATGCTGTCCGCCTGCCCCACTGGCACGGAAAGTATCGATACGTAATTCTGCAGGATTGATTTTAATTTCAATGTTATCTTCTACCTCAGGATAAACAAAAATAGAAGCAAATGAAGTGTGACGACGATTGCCTGAATCAAACGGGGATTTCCTCACAAGACGATGTACTCCCGTTTCTGTTCTCAACCAACCATAGGCATACGCCCCTTGAATATGTAAGGTGGCTCCTTTAATACCCGCTACTTCGCCCACAGTGTAATCTGTCGCTTCAACATGAAAACCATGTTGCTCCGCCCATCGCGTATACATACGCAATAACATCTGCGCCCAGTCTTGGGCTTCAGTACCACCGGAACCTGATTGCACATCCAAATAGGCATTATTGGGATCCTTGGGTTCGGAAAACATACGACGAAACTCAAAGCCCACGATCGCGGCTTCCACGCTTTTGATTTCATCAGACAAGACTCGTTGTAATCCCGTATCTTGCTCTGATTGCGCTAATACAGATAAATCATCAAGCTCATATAATTGTTTTTTTAATTTCTCTAAAGGATAAACGATGCCTTCCAACTGCGCACGTTCTTGCCCCAAGGCTTGTGCACGCTTAGCATCAAGCCATACTTTAGGACCCTCTAGTTCCTTATTAACTTCTGCTAAACGTTCTGACTTGCCAACGTAGTCAAAGATACTCCCGTAATGCATCTAGTCGAGACTGTAAAGCGTCTAAGAGTGGGTTCATTATAATTTCCTAAAAATCACTGAAGATTGATGACCTATTTTACCTTCATAAATTAAAAAAATATGCTTTTTTATAGCCTCATTTAACTCTTTATAGTCTTTTAAATAACTCACAACAATGGTTTTCGAAGGCAAAGACAATAATTCTTTTTCTTCAAAAATGAAAAGCGGCACATCACTTTTCTCTAAAGCAAGCATTAAATTAATATCTACCGCATCTGGCCCCATTTTATAAAAAATAATTTTTTGATTTTGCACGCTTGTTTCTAAAATTTTGGCAAAAAGCAGGGTGCGGTTCGCATGAGCATGAATAGGCTGGACCATGGAAATAATCAATATCATAAAAGCACCCACTCCCGCTGCCAATTTAATATTGTACTGTGTTATTTTTTCATCCCATAGTTTAAGACAGTATTTGCTTATCATAAAAGCCAAGATCAAAAATATAATTCCCCAAAATGGATGCCCACCTAATTCCATTTTATGGTAAAAAGCAAAAATTTGAGTTGCCGCAATAGCAAACAATCCAAAAAGCGGGAACAAAAAACTTATTTTCAACAACATACTTCTTAACTGTGCCAAAACCCATGATGTATTATCGACAATTAAGCGTCCCGATAACAATGATAATGCGGGCACCATAGGGAGGATATATCGGAGCTTTTTCTGAGAAGGGATACTCATTCCTCCTAATACAATCAACACCCACACTAACAAACATTTCAAAAACTTAATTTCATGATGATTTGTTTTTTTAAAAAAGATTTTATAATTCACAAGAACAACCAAGAAGGCAACAGGAAAACTCAAAGCATAATTTAAAAAAGATTTATTCAGATAAAAATTAAAAGGCGCATGCCCCAACACTTTGACACGGGAAAACATCTCCATCGCCATCACCTGCCGAGCAAACACTACGCCCCCTTCTCTATACGCACAAAACAACAATAATGCGCCCAATAAAAAAAATAAAAACACCCCCATCAATAAGGTTTTAATTAAATTTTTATAATCTGAATTTACAAAATGAACCCCTGTCACCACCGCCAAGGGCATCACTAAACCCAAAGGACCTCTGAAAACAAAACCATAGATAAAAACCCACGGCAAAAAGAGATAATAGCGCGATTTTGTTAAAACCAAATAAACACTCAATGTCGTCGCAAACAAAACGAACATATCAAGAGAAAGAGAACGCGCAGAAATTAAAAAACAATACGTTGCAAATTCAAATAAAACCGCCGAAACTCCCCAACTGAGTTTATAACGCGCGCCTAAATGATAGGTCAGTACGACAGTGCCAGCAGCATTGATGGCTGATGGCCAAACAGCAGAAAATACGTTAAGCTTGCCAAAAATCAGTGAAGAAAAATAAATTAAAAGTGGGTAGCTTGCAGGATAATCAGGATAAAGTTTTCCGTATACAAGCGGGAAAAAATGAAATTGCGTATGAGAAAAGGTATACGCAAAATAAGCAAACCGTGTTTCAAACTGCGTGAATTCATGGCCAGACAAACCCACTGTGAATAAAATTAAACTTCCAAAAAACAAGGCAATTGAAAGTCGAGCCGAGCTTAACACACCTATGACCCTCTCAATAAAAAATTTAAATTTAAAAATCTTTCAACTTGGCTGCTGCTGCATCTGTGTTTTACTTGTATTGACTTCTTTCCTAAGAGAAGAGCCTTTAAATCCCGATGCACTACTTTATTTACAAACCGCTCAAGTCTACTCAAGCTTTGGTTTGAAAGCGAGCCTGGCTGTTTTCTCTTGGCCTTTTCTCTCTATCACAATCGCTTTCACACATAAGCTCACCTCTTTATCATTAGAACAGTGCGCTTATTTACTTAATCTTATTTTTGTAAGTCTCTTCGTTTATGCCTTCATTAATTTTACAAAAATCCTTTCTTCTAACAATTTTTTTATTTTTTCTGCTGGCATACTTATTACTATTTACCCAACATTAATCCACGCGGCAAACCTCATCACGCGCGATCTAGGATATTGGACTTTTTCCCTATTAGCACTCAATCAAATCCTCCGCTTTACCGAAAAATCTTCCTTAAAATCAGCCTTATTGTTTAGCGCCTTTCAACTACTTGCTTCACTCTATCGTTATGAAGGAATCTTATTATTGCTGGGCATGCCCTTTGCATTTTTATTTTTTATACCCAAACACGCTCGTCTTAAAAATAGATTCTTTAATTTTATTCAATTTTTTATTTTACCTCTTGTTTTAATAATTTTTATTTCTATTTTTTCATTCCGAATACTATCCGAAACATACTTAAACCATCCTCTTCCAAATACTGGAGATCTCCTTTTTCATACGCTTGATGCCTGGCAAAACAATTGGGTCCGTAAAATAAACGCTCTAAAAATAGGGGTACTGGAACCTTCCGCAAAAGACAGCGGGTTTTTGGTTTTACTCGGGGGCAGTGTTTTCGTGTTTTTATTTGTGCTCGCGAAAGCAATTAATGGATTTTATTTTTTATTAAGTTTGCATGGTTTTTATCTCATTAAAAACAAAAAATCATGGGCTTTTCTTAACCCTCTAAAACCCCAAGATTTTGTTTTATTTTTGTTTTTCTTACTTAACTTTTTTATCCTTTTTGTTTTCACCCTTCAACATCAGTTTCTAGCACCCAGATATGCCCTTCTTTTTTGTTTATTGTTTTTAATTCTCGCCGCTAAAAGTTTAGAACACATTCTCTTTTTTCAAAGAAAAAAATGGCTAAAAGTAGCTGCTAGCACAGGATTGACTTTTCTTCTCTTAAGTAGTCTCATTCACACCGGCCCATCTAAACATGACATTATTCAAGCGGGGCAATGGTTACGCCAACTACCTCCTTCAAAAACCATTTACAGCAACAATGCTCAAATCATGTATTACGCAGGCCGTCAATTTACTTATACTGACGATATCTACAACAATGAACATTTATCAACTTTAATAAAACAAAAAAAATTACATCATTATGATTACATCGTTGTACATTTATCCCGACACACCCCCCTGCCCCCTCCACTGAAAACCATGACCCCCATCACCTATTTTTCAAGTCCACGCGGAGGGGCTACTTGGGTTTTCTCGCCCAATCCTGATCTTTGAAAAACTTGATGACCTCTTCTGGGCAGCCTGATGAAAAAACACGAAGATTCGGCCAATGACGTAGCCACGTGAATTGTCGTTTTGCTAATTGTCTTGTCGCAACCACTGTTTTTTCTACCATCGTTTCATAATTTATTTTCCCCAGTAAATACTGCCAGGCTTGCCGATAACCCACCGATTTAATTGAAGGAAGATTTTCATTAAGATCTTTTCGCTGAAATAAGGCTTCTACTTCTTCAATAAACCCTTGCTCTAACATAGATTTAAATCGTTCCTCTATTTTTTGATGAAGCCAGGCGCGTTGGGGCATCAATCCCACATTGAGCATTTCATAATTTGATAAAAATTCGTTTTTATACCCATATTCACTGAGTGGCTTTCCCGTCAATTGATAAACTTCCAAAGCACGAATAATCCGTTGCGGATCATGAGGATTAATTCTTTCAGCCGATATCTTATCGCAATAACATAAGTCTTGGTAAAGCGATGCCAATCCCTGTTTTTGCATCCTATCCATTAAGATTTTTCTAACCTCATCATTCTTTGAAGGTAAACTTGCTAAGCCTTGCTGCAAGGCACGAAAATAAAGAAACGTCCCTCCCACCAGCAATGGGAGCTTTCCTTTTTTGGAAATAAGTTCAATAAGACGACGAACATCTTCACAAAACTGCCCTGCCGAATAAATTTCAGCAGGGTCACGAATATCGATAAGATGGTGGGTAATACGATTTCTAAGCGCAAGCGAAGGCTTTGCCGTTCCAATGTCTAATCCACGATACACCATCGCAGAATCAACACTGATGATTTCCAAGGGTAATACTTCACAAAGAGACAAAGCCAAGACCGTTTTCCCAGAACACGTTGGACCCATCAAACAAAGCACGCGGTATGACATCAATACCTCTTCTCATAACAAACACTTAAACAACTCATACAAGCGTTCGCAACACAAAAAAATGACGTTTTACGTAAATCCTATTGCAAAAAGTTACCAAAACAGGTTAATCTTGTCCCGCGTTCTTTTTGAGAACGTGAATATTATCCTGATAACTCACAATGGACGAGGCAATATTTATGGACACAATTGAATTAGAACCAGTCAAAACTAACTACAACCCTAACCCGGCTATGTCAGACCCTATTCAAAATCAAACCTTGAGAGAATGCGTTCATCGCGCATTACAAAATTACTTTGCTCAACTTGAGGGCCACCCTCCTGCCAATGTTTATGAAATGGTATTAGCTGAAATCGAAGTTCCCTTGCTTCAGGTTGTTTTGAAATACACTAAAGGAAATCAAAGTAAAGCCGCTATTTTACTTGGCTTAAGCCGAGGCACTTTACGTAAAAAAATAAAGCTTTACAATATTGATCAATATTAACTTAACTTGTTTCATTAAAAAAAGAACCGCTTATAAGCGGTTCTTTTTTTTGAGCTGGAAATCTAACGTTGAATCCTTTTATAAGAAAATATTTTCAACATAGAAACCCTGCCTTCAACTGGCTAACTAATTTTACCTTTATCAATGTTCTTTTGTTTTGGATTCTAGGTCTCCCCTTCCTAACTTACTTCTACATTCCACCCGCTTTTGGCTTA
>MGYM01000012.1:9760-34168 GCA_001801745.1 Gammaproteobacteria bacterium RIFCSPLOWO2_02_FULL_38_11 | reverse complement strand
GGGTTTTTCATTCTTTTTTTACCTCAAAAAAAAATGCTTCTCCTCTTAGGAACACTTCTAGGCGCCAGTTTACTATCCGCATTACTTTTAGATATTTTCCTTTATAAACTCTATCGATTTCATTTCAACGGTGTTTTATTACAATTCTTCCTTCATGGTGGCACTCAAGAAATCATGGGTCTTTCCCCGCGTGAGTACACCCTTATTTTTGTAATCTTATTTTTATTTTTACTCATAGAATACGGCATTGGGCTACTCTGTTGGGATAAAATAAAACTTCAAAAATGGCGATTTTTCCACATTTTTGTTCTACTTCCACCCGCAGCATTACTCACTTCATACACACTTTTTTTCTCTGCAGGTTGCGCTTCCACCTCAGATAATCTTGCCACCATCAATAACACACACGGCTTAACCATTCAGGCCCCTATCATACCGCTGTACCACAATACCCTTACAACACTTTTTTCAACACTTTCGTTAGAAGAATTATTTAGTTTAGGTCAAACTTTCTTTATGCAACAAAAACAGATCACAAAAAATTTAAATTATCCTCAACATCCCCTTGCTTTCAAACCTATTAAATCACCCCCTAATATCGTCATCATAGGTCTAGACGCATGGCGATTTGACATGCTCACCCATGAAATCACACCAAATATTTATGCGTTTTCTAAAAAATGTTTTCAATTTAAAAATCATTTCAGTGGTGGTAATGGAACAGAATCAGGTTTATTTTCTTTATTTTATAGTATCCCTTCCACATATTGGTCTGCCGCTCTTGAAAAAGAACAAGGACCGCTTTTATTTCATGAATTAATAAAGAAACATTATCAACTCGGCATGTTTGTCAGTGCTGAAACATATAATCCGCCTTACAATAAAACACTCTTCAGTGAAATCCCTAGCATGCCCACATCCACACCGGGAGATGAACCTTATCAACGCGATGCTTATATCACTGATTCTTTCAAAACATTTATTAAAAAACGTGACGCCTACACTCCTTTTTTTAGTTTTATTTTTTACAACACATCACACAGTTATTGCAGCCCTAATAACTATCCCAAGACTTTCCTTCCTTCACTGGAAACCTGCGACCGATTTCAATTAGAAAATAAACCTGTTCCCCTACCTTTCTTTAATCGATATAGGAACGCGCTTCATTATGTCGATAGCTTAGTTGGAAAAATCTTACTTACTTTAGAAGAGGAAAAACTCTTAGATAACACGATTGTGTTTATCATCAGCGATCATGGTGAAGAATTTAATGAAAACGAACTCAATTATTGGGGACATGCCAGTAACTTCACGCCTTATCAAATTCATGTGCCTCTATTAGTTTATTGGCCCAAGCAATCTCCGAGAGCAATTTCTTACCAAACAAGTCACTTCGACATCATCCCCACACTCTTTAAAACTATTTTCAAATGCCAAAACCCCACAGATGATTATAGTGTTGGAAAAGACTTGTTCGATTCCAGCCCACGTCTTTATTTAGTGGTTGGCAGTTACATTGATTTTGGTATAGTAGAGAAAGATCAAATTACACGGATTTTACCAGGTGGCGCTTTTGAAATACGAGATACACGCAACCATCTCTTAAATTCCACACCTTCAAATACAATTCTAAGACAAGCATTGACGGATACGCGGCGATTTTATAAATCATCTTAAAATCGCATCGAAGGTAGCTCTAAAAATTAGAAATAATCTAGCCTGTAACTCGCTGTGCGAATTACAGGGAATAAACGCGCATTTTGAAAATGAGAGCAACAAAGTCATAACACAAAAAGGCAATTTTTAGAGGTACTATGTCAACAACCGTCTTACAAGAAGGCACAACTTATTTTGCGCCCACATCTTTTTTGATCGAACAAACGGCATCCGGTACACGCGTTCCTCTTGCACACGCACACTCTCAATATAATTCAAAACTTTACACACCCGTGATTAGCATCAATCCTTTGATCGCAGCTGCCTCACCCATTTTATCTTTGATCGGACGATTGCGTAACGCTTTTATTTCACAAGACACAGCCGAACTCTATCTTGATTTAATTCATGAAATTAAATCCTTTGAGAGTTACGCTCAACGCTTAAATTATCGTGCCGAAATTATTTTAATTGCACGCTATGCTTTATCCGCCATGGTTGATGAAACCTTACTTCACAGCACAAGCGGTAAAGAAAAAGAATGGGAGAAACACAAACTACTTCTTTTCTTTCAACAAGAAGACTGGGGAGGCGATCGCTTTTTTATAATTTTAGAACGCCTCGAGCAAGATCCTTTATTTTACATCGACTTACTTGAATTAACTTATCTCTGCCTAAGCTTAGGTTATGAAGGTAAGTTTCGTTACCAAGAACGTGGGCATGTAGAATTACAAAAAATTATAAATAATTTGTTCGATAAAATTAAAAAAATTCGTCATGAATTAAAACCCGATTTTAATTCCAAAAAAATTACCTTAAAACAAAAACCTAAAGTTAAAGAAATTTTAATTCCAATACGCTTATTCATCATGAGTACTTGCCTTAGCTTAATTTTAATAGGGAGCTCACTCTCAATAGAGCACTGGCAGCACTTAAACCCACTCAATATAGCAAAAAACTTAGTCGTAAATTTATGAACTCTTTTCCAAAGAAACAATTCTTTTTTTTATTCCTTATCATAGCCCTTGATCTATTGATCTGGCAGATAGGACCGCTGATTGCAATTGCAAATAAATTTATTTTAATCACCCCGTTTTCAAGAATAGCAACCATTGGTATATTCAGCATTGTCTCCCTTTTTTCTATTTTTAAAATTAATATAAGAAAAATAAATTTTAACAAACCCCTCTCTCTTTTTGATAAATCTCTGCTCCAAGCTGAAATTAAATCTCTAAAAATTAATTTTGCCAATGCAACCCATTTTCTGAAAACACAATTTGCCTCTTATATAGAAAACAGTCCCCATAAAAAAATCCCCTGGTATCTCACCCTGGGACCTTCGCAATCGGGCAAAACTACACTTTTATCTCATGCCGAATTAGATTTTATTGCTACAGAACAATTTGTAAAACGATTCACAGATGATACTTTTTCCAGTACTAGCTGTAACTGGTGGTTCTCTTCTCAAGGTGTTTTTTTGGATGTACCGGGTCATTTCATCGATACCGATTCTAAAGAAACATCGTCTTCTTGGTTTGAGCTCATTAAACTTATAAAAATACAAAAAAAACATTATCCACTCGAAGGTTTACTGCTTGTTATCAATATTCATGAAATTGCAAAAAACCCAAATAACACCGCCTATCTTGAAGCATTACAAAAAAAACTAATTACTTTGCAAACAAAACTCAAAGGACATTATCCCGTCTATCTCATTTTCACACAGTGCGATCGTATCTTAGGTTTTAATGAATTTTTTTCTGATTTGGGACCTGCCGAGAGACAAAACTACCTAGGATTTTCACTTCATCATGAAGATGACACACTAACAACGACAGATTTATTTAATCACGAATTTGATCACTTTCTAAAAAGATTAAATCAACGGCTAATTTGGAGATTACACCAAGAGCCTCACCTCGAAACAAGATTTCTTATAAAAGATTTTCCTATTCAATTTGAAAATCTAAAAAACACTTTGGCTAATATAGTACATCAACTCAGCGAAAAACTTACTTTAAATAAAAACCTACCCCTGCAAAGCATTTATTTTTGTAGTGGCACACAGAAGGGAGAACAAATTGATAAACTCCTTCATTCCTTTTCCCCATTGCGCCCTTCCCTTGAAAAAAACTTAACAACACAGCTTGTTCAAGCTAAACCTTTTTTCATCCATCAATTCTTTAATCATATTTTAACTTCACCAAAAACATTCTCTGTCAAAAATGCTGTAACTATCGTGCGCACACCTTTCTTAGGGTATTTTCTTATTTTATTACCCCCCTTGCTCGCTAGCATTTTCTGGGTCTTAAATTACAAACAACAGAAAAATCAACTCCGCATGGCCACACAACGCTATGATGATTATCAACAAACAATCAAAGAAAAAACCCTCTCCCCTCATGCATTATTGATGGGTTTAAACTCACTGCAAACCACCCTTCTTTTTCTTGATCATTTTCATCCTTCTATAAGCGTTGGTGGAAAACACGCAAAAGAAGTTGAAAAACAAAAAGTAGAAGCCAGTTACCAAGACTCCCTCCACAAAAAACTATTACCACAATTGTTTTCAATTTTAGAAAAGCGAATCTTATCTTTTAATAATCTTCAAGCAAAAGAAACCTATGCTTCACTGAAGATGTATCTGATGCTCGGAGACGCTTCGCATTTTGATAATGCTTATTTTAATATATGGCTCCTCAAAGAAGGCCCTACGCTCTTTGGCTTAAACACCGAAGACACGAAACAATACTACTATCATGCAACACGCGCCTTGACATCGAATATAAAAAAAGAAAATTTAAATCAAGAAGTGATACAGCATGCCAGAAAAATTTTAGAAAACATCCCCTATCCTCTTCTGGCCTACGAACTCATTAAAGCAAATGTAACTTCCGAAACACTGTCTTTTTTTAAAAGCAAAAAAACATTCAATGCTTTTTATTTTACAGAAAACAAAGTTGATTTTTCAGAAATTTATACTCTCGCCGCATTAACACTGATCGACAAGCAATATCTGAATACCGCTTGTAACGATGTTGCAACAGGCAATTGGATTTTAGGAAAAAACGCTCAAACAATCTTAACCACCGAAGAAATTGAAAATTTAAAGCAGGAAGTTATCGATCTGTATCTCACCGATTATATCAATGCTTGGCAGAAATTTTCTAATACAATTCAATTAAAAGGATTTAAAAATTTTTTAGAATCAGATCTGATGTTAAATGCCTTGACAGGGGAAAACGCTGGATTAATCGAATTACTTCAAACTATTTCAAAAAACACAGCCATCCCTACATTAAAAAACAGCCTCCCTGAAACTTCTAACTTCACTGCCTTCTTCGACGAATTATCAAAAAGCCGTTTGGCACAGTTCAATAAAGCCAGCGAGAACACAACTCAATTAACCCAAACAATTAATGCATTAACACGATTGAGCCACGACATTCATATGATTACAGCGCAATCTAATCAAGATGCTACGGCTTTAGGTGTGGCGCAACAGTATATCCAGAACATAGCAAGCAATCCCATTACACAACTTCTTCAGTTAAGCACAACTTTTCCAGAACCCCTAAAATCTTGGCTTGAGAATATTGCTTTTGGAAACTGGAAATTATTGCTAGATGCTTGCACGCGCGAAATGAATCACACCCTAAAAGATTTAATCATGCCTTATTATCTCAGTACACTTCACGAACGCTATCCTCTTTTTAAAAACAGTAATCTAGATACCAAAATCACAGACTTCAAACAATTCTTTTCACCACAAGGGTTGCTTGCTTATTTCTTTAATCATTCTCTTAAACCCTTTATTGATACGAAAAAACCTCGATGGAGCACAATCAAATTGGCAGGCATGGGATTACCTATTTCAAACAATACTTTGCTTCAATTGGAACGTGCGCACATCATCAGCCGTATGTTTTTTCCTGATGGCGGCGATGATCTTAAAATTAAATTTTTCCTTCAACCCATCGCTTTAATGCCCACTTTAAAATCCATATCCATACACTACAACGGCAAAGAAATTATTGATCTCCAACAGGACATAAAATTAAGTACTTGGATTTGGCCATCAGAAAACAATAACCCTGATGTTTCTGTAGATTTTGTTAATAATGAAGGGCAAGGCTCCCTCATCCACGAAAAAGGCGCATGGGCTTGGTTACGATTGTTGGACGCAAGCCATCTTCAAAAAACAGATGATTTGAAAAAATTTGAAGTTACCTTTGATTTAAATGGGAATTCAGCAAAATATTTATTAATCGCAAATAATAGTATTAATCCCTTTATTGCAGGCATTACCGATCAATTTCGCTGCCCAGAAAAACTATAGTCGCACGACTGAATTCAATCGCAAAAATCTTTATATCTAAAATTATCTGTTTTATCCACCAGTAAACTTAAGTAAATATTAATTTTTAAAAATTTTTTATTTCTTAATATTTGATCTATCAATAATCATTACTGTATCATCAACTTCTATTTTTTTATTTTATAGGAACGCCTCATGCCTAACTATGAAAGCGATATATATATGAATGACTCTGATTATGAAGAAGAATCTTCTGCGTCTGCTCTTAAACCTGAAGAGCTGTTATCAGCATTTTCAAAACATAAAGAAAATTTTCATCAAGCTAGCACTGACATCTCTTCGAAAAAAATAAAAATATTTGGTTTCAACGGCACCATTTTTTCTGAAGATCTTAATGTACAACCTTCTTCATATAAAAAACCTCCCTTTATTCTCAACAGTGAACACCTTCAAAACCTAGCATCCTTATATCATCAAGGAACCCTGAACGAAGAAGAAATATTAAAGTACTTAACACTAGAAGATCGGCAAAGTTGGCATCCAGGCATGTCTATTGCTGTTCACTCAAATAATGCTACTGTGACCCATTACTTTATTTTATTGAATTCTTTAAAAAACCCGCCTTCAGAACAGTTGTCACACATCTTAACTCATCACAACCCGGAAGGGTGGAATTTAGGGATGTTAGTCGCGGGATATGCAAATCATAAACATATACAAACCTATCTTAGTTTTCTAGAGACCTTAATTGATAGCCATGTACTAAACCAAGAACAAGTATTACAGATCTTGTTTCAAAAAAATCAGCAAAATATGAATTTAGGAATGCTGATTGCTGAAACAAGTGAAGAGCATCCGAAAAACGTACAATCCTATCTTAATTTTTTAAAAAAATTATTTAATCAAAATGTTCTAACTGCAGATCAAATTTTCCAACTTCTAACCCAAAAAAATAACAAAACTGAGAATCTAGGAATAATCATTGCTTCTCATCGAATTACAGAAGGACGCTCTCCTATCGTTACTGAGGCTATAGTTCAATATCTTGATCTTCTCCAAACATTCATTGAACAAAAACACTGGAACTCAACGCAGGCCTTACAACTTTTAACTCAAGAGAATAAAGACGGCAGAAACTTAGGGATGTTTATTGCATGTCATGGCTATTCCTCACGGATGCATCCATATTTTACGCTTTTAACAGCATTGGCTGAACAAAAATGTTTGAATTCAAATGAGCTGCTACAAATCTTAAGTCAACAAAATCGACATGGTCGAAACTTAGGAATGGTACTCATTGACGAAAATCTCGAAAGAATATTGTTCCTTGATAACATACCTGAAAACGAATATGAGATTGAAGGTAAAGGAGATGAATATGAGGAAGGGGGGCCCCGACCAGTAGGAATAGGAGGGTTCCCTATTATAAAACAATATCTTGTTTTCTTAGATTCCTTACTTGAGAAAAGTCTACTGAGCACCGCTCAAGTATCACAGATTTTTTCCCAACAAAATAAACACGGCGGGCGCTTAGAAGAATGTATTGCTGTTTACCAAACCCGGCACGCTGACTTCGATGGGCGACTCGAGGTCATGCAAAAACATTTTGATCTGTTGAAAAAATCCAGCGATAACCAAGCACAAGAAGCTGAAAACTTGTTAGCATTATGGCAGGATGATGAATCTGCTCCTTATGAAGATGAATTTCGCTTTGGCTTAAGGATATTATACAAAACCGCCCCTTGTTTAATGAGAGATATACAAATACTGAGATTATTTCATGACTATCCTGATAAAGCAGAATCAGTGGCAAGAGCGGTTTCCAGCCTTTATAAAACCGATCCAAAATTACTTGAAGATGGCGCCATACTTGCATCGATTGACATGACTCTTTCCTATGCCAAAGGAAACGAGATAGCCAGCACATTTGAGGGCTTAGAGAAAATTTACCCTGAACTACTACAAAATAGAGAAGCGCTTATTCGTCTGATAACATGTAAAGCTCAGCATTTCGAAAGCCTTTCCCGAGCCATGATATTTTTCACCTTTAATTTTTTCCAAGCCAGGGACCCTTTCCGTCAAGTAGATTTTGATAACTGTCTTCAGTATGCAGAATTTCTTGCAGCCACGCCTCACCAACCATGGTGTGGAATAGTGTCTACGATGACAGGCAGAGGATTTTCTGCTAGCAAATATTTTGATGAAATAATAAGGATTTGCAAACAAGTTACACCCAATACGCAAAACAAATTTACGCAAGAACAAATCCAAGAAACCGCAGAAAAAACCACAGAATACCTCCTAGGTGAAATACAGGCAGAAAAACAACGCGAACTTGATGAAATGCAGGAAATAGAGGAGGAATACCGCCTTGCTCTTGCTAAGATACCGGAAGAAGGAAATTCAAATACTGGACATGGGACATCTTCTCTTACTGATAACAAGGCTACACTTTTCCAACCAGCAGCATCATCTTCAACTGATGCGCCAGTGGAAAAACAGCAGGCAGCGACCACCTATCTTCCTGCAAATGAAGTAGCGGGTGAATGGATGAGTCGTTTTTCTAACGCGCGCTGACACTAACCAGTCACACGTGAAGAAGTATGATGGTACGATAAAAAAAGGGGTTTAAGTTAAAAACCAAGCTCTCTAATTTGCAAGGTAACACGCGAGACTCTTTCAAAATCTTACAAAAGATTTTGAAAGACGCTATTTCCGTCATTGCGAGAAAAATGCGTTCTGTAATTCTGAAAAAAAGTAAGAAGGTTCTCGCATTTTTTGACGCAATCCAGAATCGAATCTCTTTTTTAAAAGCTATAAAACAAAACCGGAGCTCAGCTCTGGATTGCTTCGAAAAACACAGGAAAGATCTTTCTTCTTTTTGAAACAAGTGGCGTGTTTTTCTCGCAATGACGAAAAATCAGATGGGGCGTTTTTTACGTGAGACTAAAAAAAATTTCCTGACACAAAGGCATCTCTTTCCAATTTTTTTTGAAACGCTTTATATCCCTCATCTTCGCACGTTTAAATAAGAAACTATTTTTATAACGTCGCATCCCCTCTAAATCAACAAAGAAAACACCCTCGGGATTAATAATGAAATTACTCGCCTTCATATCTCTGTAAGTCACCCCTGCTTGAAATAATAATTTTATCTGACGCAATAATTTATTTGCCATCACGATCATTTCTTCTTCCTTTGAGGTAAATTTTGAAAAATAATCTAATGCTGTGACACCAGGAATATATTCTGAAATAAAATAAGATTCTTTTCGAAAAGGTCCCCATGCATTTTCGATAAATGCAATTGGCGAGGGGGTTTTTATCTCTAAACATCGCAATAAAAAAGAAAAACGCCACGACCGCGCAGCACGCGATAATGTAAGCGCACGTTTTATTCGACTCCACATATTAATTAAATTATATTTTTTAATTACCCACGTTTTATCGTTCACTTCCACTCGCATTACCGTGGTTGTATCTCCTTCCTTCAAATAATGAACCGGGCAAGATAATTGATCTATGTTTTCAATTAAATCAAGCAAGGCTGGCGATTCATACTCTTTCAAATACACTGTTTTTTTATGCCAATGTCTTCGGGTAACTACGTTCATAAAGTTTCACCGCCCTCTTTCTGATTTGATTTAAAAATTTTGCTTCCTCCTTTAAAATTATTTTTAATTTTCTTCCTCTATACACTTTCAAAAAACGAAGGCAATCACGGAAACTTAATCTGATTTCCATTGCCGAAAAATATAATCCAGACAAATCTTTTATAAGCCAGCGCTTAGGCACATATTTCCTGATTTGTGCGCGATGCAAATCCATTAAATAAACTTTAGTTTCCTCATTAAAAGGAATATCTGTCTTTACAACAAAATGGCAAAGATAAAAGTCACGATGATTCACGCCTTGCTCATGCAACTGTCGTGCCAACAAGGCAATTTTTGCTATAAGTTGTATTTTATAGGAAAAATTAAAATTTTTCTGAAATAAATCAACCAAACTACAATAAGGCGATAATTCTTTTGTAATGATAAACGATTGTTTCGTTGCAGGATTATAACCCTTTTCGCCTAAAGCAACAGGTTCCAAACTGGGTATGCCTGTTTTTTTTAATTTTTTTAAAGCCTCCCATTCTTGTCTGGCTGAAATCACCGGCTTTTTAAAAGAAACCCAGTTCTTCAATATCTCTTTCCATCCTATGGCACGATGAATTTTAATGAAATAAAAGTCACCTAAGTAATTAAAACGCAAAGTTTTTCTGTTTTTTTGGGAACGAAAAACCTCACCCTTTTGGTTCATGAAAAAATCAAATACTTCTTTTTCATTTTTAAAACGAGAAGTCCAGGCCGGAGGCAAAGTTAACATATTTTTGTCTGCTCTATTTTTTCAACTGCTACATTGGCTAGATTAAAAAGATCAATCCCTGCAACATAGGATAAGGCGTTCTTTTTCCAACGCTGCCTTTCTTCAGGATGATTTAAAATAAAAAGAAGATGCCGATTAAATTCGGCTTCCAAGAAAGGAGAAGATAAAACAATCCCCGCATTGGCTAATTGAATGTGATACGCATAACCACAAGCAGCCGTGGCAATAATCGGTAAACCACAGGCCAAAGCTTCAAGCAATACTTTCCCCGCACTGTCAGTGTAGGCCGGATGCAATAATATATCTGCCGCCATGTAAAATCGCGGTAAATCCAGTCGTGGCCCCAGAAACACAACACGAGAACTTAATTTAAATTTTCTTATTAAAGGAAGAAAATCTTTTTTATCACCCTCGCCAATAACAAAAAAATGAATTCTATCTACTTTCTCTCTGGGCAAAGCATGCAAGGCATGCAAACAACGGTCCAAGCCTTTTGTTTTAAAATCAGAGGCAACCATTAATAAAAGATAATCGTTAGTCGCAATTGAAAATTCATCACGTAGCTCGTGCGAAATTAATTTTGCATCTGGCGTTGCAATGTAATGCTCTTCAATTCCTGGAGGAAGCAAATGAAATCGCTCATAAGGCGTTTTATAATATCGAATGAAGTTCAATCTTTCATTTTCAGTCAGAATTAAAACTTGAGTGGTCGCGTCTTTATGAAAAACAGATTTTTCTAGTTTTTCATAAGCCAAATAGCGCGGCGTCAGTCGATAAAAAAAACCATGATCTCGCCTTGCCTTCGCCTGAAAACAAACATCTGAGGCAAAATAAATATCCAAACAAGGCATTTTATTAAACCCTATCACACAATCATATTTTTCTTTTTCTAATATTTTTTTTAATTTTTTCACGTAGGACAAACAACGCCGATGATTTGTTATCCCTTCCACAGGGATTTTATGTATATGAATACCTTCCGGGATATCACCCTCCCACGCCATCACATAAACTGATATCTCATGTCCTCGCTCAAAACACATCTTGGCAAGTGCTAAAAAATCTCGCTGCAAGCCACCAAAAGGGAAATAATGAAACAAACAAAATGCTAAACGCATAGCCTGCCTCGCATAAGCGTTTCTATGAATTTTTCTGATGTACTCAGTATGGTTTGGTATCGCTCGTAATTATTTTCTTCACGTTGTCTAAATAATCCAAGCAATTTTTTAATTTTTAAAAAAAATAATTTTCTTTTTGCACGATGGATATGCATTTCAATTATCTTCGTTGCTTCTTCTAGCGGATAATTTTTTTGAATAAAAAGATGCAGGCCTTTTTGTTTTTTCCTCCACAATTCACTTGGGCGTGTTTGAAATTCACTGCCACCCCCCAGATGGTCCACCACTACAAGTGGATTATAGCCTATCTGAAATCCCATCTTTCTAATTCTCAAACATAAATCTGCTTCTTCTCCATATAAAAAATAATCCTCATCAAACCCTTTTAATTTTTCAAAAACATCTCGTCTCATCATCATACTGGCACCGATTACCCAAGCAATTTTTCCTGGCAAAAATGAATAATCTAGCGAAGTATGCCGTTGTCCTGGATAAAAAAACTGAGGCGCAGAATATCCCCCCGTCTTGCCTTTTATCACTTGCGTGCCACTTAATCCTATTTCAGGGTGCGATTGCATCATGTCAAACATGTTTTTTAAGGCATGCAGATCTTGAAAGCTAGCATCCGGGTTTAATAAAAAAAGATATTGGCCCTGTGCAAGATGTGCCGCTTGATTATTCGCACAAGCAAAACCTTTATTTTCTATATTAATGATGACCCGCACACGATCACGATAAGTTTCTAACACTTGCAAGCTTATGTCTTGGCTAGCATTATCCACAACAATAATTTCTTTTTTAACATCCACTTGTTTTAAAACAGAATCTAAACAAGCTCGAATTAATTCGCCCGTATTATAATTAACGACAATAACGCTAACATCCATACATAACTCTCTTTATTTCTTGCTCGACACGCAAAGCAGTGATTTCTGAAAAACAAGGTGGATCCGTTTTTCTAAAACCCGAATAATGACATACTTTTTGCAAACAAGGCGCACATTTAAATTGACTATAGAGTTGAATTTGATTTTTTCCAAGTGTTCCTGTGCGCTTGGGATCGGTTGGCCCATACAAACTGATACAAGGTACTCCCAATACCGAGGCAAGATGCGCCAAGCCTGTGTCCACAGAAACAACCATGGCCGCATTGAAAAAAAGCTCCGCCATTTGATGTAAGTTTTGCTTATCTAACACATCAACATCTGAAATATTTTCTTGAATACGTAAAGCTCTCTTTTTTTCAAGCTCCGTCCACCAAACTAATTTAATGCTTAATCCTTGTTTATTTAATCTCTTAGCAAGTTCAATCCAATGGTTTTCTGGCCAAAGCTTTGTTTTCCATGTTGTCCCATGCAGAAAAACAACATAAGGTTTTTCTTGTTTTTTTTTAAATTGAAATATTTTATTTTCAAGAATACCGAAATCAGGCAATGAATCTTGATACGAATAATTTAATACAGAAGAAAATAATTTTCTTGTCCGTGTTATCGCATGCTGCATTTTATCAATGAAAAATTTTTTTTGATAAAAAAAACTGGCCGCGGGTTCTCTTGATGACTGAAAATCATAACCACAACGTAACCCTTGGGCCAAAAAAGCCACCCACCCGCTTTTTAATAAGCCTTGCGCGTCGATGATAAAATCATATTTTTCTTTTTGTAATTTTAATTTAAATTTCTCAAGCTCTTCAAAAAAATATTTTGATAAAAATTTTTTTCTTATTCGCCGCCATGGAAACAGGATTACTTCGTTCACAGCAAAATGCCAACGCGGAATTTCTTGAAAATTCTCTTCAATCACCCAATCAAATTTTATTTCAGGAAAAACACGCGCTGCATCTGTTAGCGCAGGTAATGCATGCAACACATCCCCCATGGATGACATTTTAATAATTAATACTTTCATTCATCACTCAAAGCTTGAAGCACTAACTCAGGGGATAGTTTGTTCATGCAATCAAAATGCTGCAAAGGACAAACACGCTTGAAACAAGGACGACAATCTAGTTTTAATGAAACTGTTTTTGCGGAAAAATTCAAAGGCGGCGTAAATGCTGGATTTGTTGAACCATAGACAACAACGAGGGGACGTTTTAATGCGGCAGCAATATGCATCAAACCCGAATCGTTACTCACAATTTTACTTCCTAAAGATAAAAGATCGACAACCTCATCCAAATCAGTTTGCCCTACAAAATCATGACACTGGTGTTCCGTTGCCTCCTGTATACGCTGCGCTTGAACACGCTCTCCCTCTGATCCCAACAACCAAACTTGCCATCCTTCTTCTAGTTTAATTTTCGCTACTTTAGCATAATGGAGGCTCGGCCAACGCTTTGAAATACCAAACTCTGCACCCGGACATAAAATCAAAACAGGTTTTTCTAAATTTAATTTAAATTTTTCAAGCAGATTTCTCACTTTTACAGGATCAGCTGATAACACCGGAAAAGGTAAAGAAGGGAGTGGCTCACCTTCTGAAAAAGCCAAAGCTGAAAAACGCTCGATCATTAAAGGGTAGCGTGTTTTATCTAAACGACGACAATCATTCAATAACCCAAAACGATATTCCCCTCGCCATCCCGTTCGTCTGGGGATGCCTGCAAAAAAAGGAATAAGCGCAGATTTAAAAGAATTAGGTAAAACGATCGCTTGTTCATAGGCATTCTTGGCCCATTGCCGACCCAGTTGATACCGCTTCCATAATTGGAATTCCCCGTGTTTCAAGGGCATCACCGACACTTCATTCACTTCTGGCATACGCGCCAACAAGGGTTGCGCCCAAGCAGGCGCTAAAACATGCAATATTAACTTCGGATCATTTTGTTTTAAAAGCTGAAAGAGGGTGTGGGCCATCACCATGTCTCCTACCCAAGCAGGCCCAACGACCATTACTTTAGACATAAAGTATCATTGGAAGTCTACTATTCATGAACCAGCCTATATTCAGCATCACAGTAAGGGCAGATCACTGTCCCCAATGTTTGAATCGGAAGATAGACGCGAGGGTGAGCATCCCATAAACGCATATCAGGCATCGGGCAACAAAGCGGAAGATCAGCCGCTGTCACTTCATATTGCCGTTTTAAGCTGGCAGGAATACCTTTTGCTTCGTGATCTTTGAAATACGAGGTTAAATTATCCATTTTTCGGCCAAAATAAAAGATAAAGTGACAAATATTACCACTAAAATAGTCACGATGAAACTTGACCTCCCCGCCTTGCCTCCGTAAGATCTCAGCAATGGACACTCAAGATAATAATCTTCAATGCCCTCGATTTAGAAAGCTGATCACCCTCATTACGTGTTTTTGCTTCCTCATGGCGTGTACGATGACCCCCTCACCTTCAGGGCATCCTCGCCGTCTTATCGAGCCTATGCCTCCCGCGCCTAAACAAAAAAAGACGGCAGCGGTTGTGACACCTATCCATTCTCCCAATACTTTCTCTGCCACTATCACCCCTTTAAATAGCAATCTATTGTCTTTGGAAGATTATGCCAATATCAGCACCGGCAACCTCTGGGATAGAATTCCCCTGGAATTTCAATTAGAAGATCAAAGCTATCACCCTGCTGTCCAAGCCCAAATTAAATGGTTTTCAACGCATCATGACTACCTGGCTCGCACTTCTGAACGCGCAGCACCCTATATTTATTATATTTACGAACAGCTTCACCAACGCCAACTCCCCATGGAGCTTGTTTTATTACCTATCAATGAGAGCGCTTATAATCCTTTCGCCACGTCTGGACGCGGCGCAGGTGGCTTATGGCAAATGATTCGCGGCACCGCCTCACAATATGGTGTAAAACAAAATTGGTGGTTCGATGGACGTCGCGATATTTATGCTTCTACAAAAGCAGCCTTAGATCATCTCACTTATTTACAAAATCTTTTTAATGGTGATTGGTTGCTGGCATTGGCAGCATACGATTGTGGCGAAGGAACTGTGCTACGCGCCATTCGTCGTAATGCCGCACAAGATAAATCTACAGATTTTTGGTCTCTTTCACTGCCTGAAGAAACACGCGCTTATGTACCACGCTTGCTTGCATTGGCCAACATCATTCGAAATAGACAGGCTTATAATATCGATCTCCCTTCCATCGATGATCAACCCTATCTTTCTCAAGTAGATATCGAGATCCCCATCAGTTTAGCCAAAGCAGCACAACTGGCAAAAATGAATTTGGCTGAATTAAAAAAATTGAACGCAGGACATAAATACACCGAAAAAACTCCCTTGGGTTCTTATAAACTTGCATTGCCCATTGATCGCGTTGATCTCTTTAAAAATAATTTATCAAGCTATCATAACCATCGTCATGCAATGAATGAACCTGAAATTTCACAAGAAGACAAACTGGCTTTACAAGAAAAAAACCCACCACAACATCAAATTACTTATCCACGCCAAGGAAAACAACCCATTATTCGACGCGTCAGAAAAGGCGACAATCTTTCAGTTATTGCAAAATTATATAAAGTCTCATCAAACGATATCATGCAATGGAATCATTTGAAGTCGGCAGGCCTGAAGCCCAACACAAAGTTAATCGTAGGTTTCATGGATGCGCCCAATACAATTAAAAATGTAAATCCAAATTCAAAAAAACAAAACACAAAATTTGCTGAAAACAATACCGCTAAAAAAAACAAATACTACAAGGTACGAACAGGCGATACGCTGACAAAAATCGCAAAACAACATAACATCAGCACTTCTTCTTTAGAAGCACACAATCACTTACAACACAAAACACTCAAAGCCGGGCAACGATTAACTATTCCTTATGGATAAACAATCCTCTTTTTATATAAAAAAACTTACCCTTCTGGGCGCCATCTCTAATATTATTCTAGCCATCATAAAAATTGTCGGCGGCTTCATGGGACATTCACACGCGTTGATTTCAGATGGCATCCACTCTTTTGCTGACCTTATAACGGATGGCGCCATTTTATTTGCCGCTCGTATGTCGACACGAAAGGCAAATACAAAATATCCCTACGGTTATGCACGCATTGAAACATTAACAACGGGTATCGTTGCCTTACTCCTTCTTCTAACAGGACTTGGCATTATTTATGATGCCAGCGAATCACTTTTTATTCCTAAAGAAGCTCAATCTCCTTCGTATTTTGTTATTTATATCGCGAGCATTGCTTTGTTAATAAAAGAATTCTTATTCCGATTAACAAATCGATTCGCACAAAAAGCTCAATCTCCTTTATTAAAAGCAACAGCATGGCATCATCGCAGCGATGCAGCGACCTCTTTGGTCGTTCTTATTGGTATTTTGGGCGCAACATTAGGTTATTTACATTCCGATGCATTTGCCGCCATCGTCGTTGCCGTCATCATCATTAAAATGGGCTGGGAATTAATTTCTTCTTCTTTCAAAGAACTACTCGATGTCGGTTTGTCGCCGGCTGCACTTTCGGAAATTCGTGCAGTGACACTGAATGAAAGCGGTGTACGTGCGATTCATCAGTTGCGCACCCGCTTTATGGCAGGCCGTGTTTTTCTTGATATGCATTTGCTTGTCTCGCCTTATCTAAGCGTTTCTGAAGGTCACTATATCGCAGCAAAAGTACATCGGGAGCTCATGAAAAATATTTCTAATCTTGCCGATGTCACTATCCATGTTGACCCCGAAGAAGATGATGATGAAGAGGAAACAACAACTCATACACTAAATTTACCTTCACGCGAAAAACTCATCCCTTTATTAAAAGAGCGCTGGGGAAATCTATTATCTAACAATGCTTACCAAAAGCTGATACTGACTTATCTCTCGGGGAAAATCTCAATACACATCGGCATTCCCAGTGAAAAACTCAATGACTTAGTCTGCGCGGAAAATTTATTAAGAGAATTAAAAACACGATTGAATGATCTTGATTTTATTCAGAAAATCACGTTATCGGTGGATCTTCATGAGTAAGCTAAGGTTCTATCCTTACCCCACTCATGAAGTATTAGGGCGTGTCACTAACATTAAAAAATAAATCTTGGAACCATCTGGGGTAAAATTTATATTTATCTTTGTAATAGTTGAACTCAAAGACGTTTAACAGTCTAATAAGACTTTTCAACAAAGTCAACAATTTTAATCCGATACGGATTAAAATCAATTTCATCTATGGACATGACACTTTCAGACTCCCAAGCTCGAGGCCAACGCGTCAAGATACTACGCGCATTGGCTAACTTAGACAGAAAAAATGTAGAAGAACGGTATCATATTAACTTTAACACCCTAAAAGGATGGGAGTTAGCACGACACGGCGGTCTAACCGAAAATGGCGCAAAGAAAATATTAATGATGTGTGAATGCGAAGGCATTCAATGCACATTGAACTGGATTCTCCACGGGATAGGAATGGGGCCTTTCTTTGAAAAAAACCTGAAACCCGCTTCATCTACAGAACATTATGATGCGACAGAAAGAAAAATTTTAAGAGAATTGATGTTTTTTCAAGAAAATAATACCAATACTTTGAGCATGAAAATCACCGATCACGAGATGGAGCCCCACTATCAGAAAAACGACTACGTCGCCGGCATTCAATACCCAAACCATGGAATCGATAAGTTACTAAACTCGCCTTGTATTATTAAATTAAATTCCAAAAAAACATTAATGTTGAGAATTTTGAAAAAAGAAAAACAAGAGAATGATTATCATCTACTAGGCTATGCGCCTCATTGCAAAAAACAGCATATTCATTTTTCTAAAATCGAATGTATTTCCGGTGTTATTTGGCACCGCAAACCCTTTGAAGAAAGATAATCCCGATAAGATACCTTGTTTTCTAATGCGACATCATAAACTGAATTTCCTTCAACTAAAGCATAATAATATATTTCCTTTCCTTCAAGTCGATGAGCTTGATGTAAATACGGCTGCCAATGATTGACAGACACTTGCCAATCTTTTTCTGTTAGGAAAAAAGGAATTTTACGTCGAATCGCTAACTCATTTTGGATGGCATTGGCATCTTCAAATTCACTGGCAATATCACAGAAATCAACGAGCTCTTTATTACTTTTTACAATTAACCATGATGGTTTCCCTTGAAAGTCTAACATTAAAAAACTGCCTGTCTTGTCCAGTAAATAAAATTCAATAATTTTGTTTTCTTTTACAAGATCATAAAAAAAAGAAATAAACTCAGGGTCCGTTAAACAACAATGCGGATCAACACTTAAAGTATCGATGATTGATTCTGATAAACTTTTAAAATAACTGTTCTGAAGATCAAAAATAATAGTATTTATTTTTTCAAAAAAATCAGGATCATCTTTTACCAAAAAACGATCGATGATGTTCTGGTTAAAGGCTTCTACCGCAATACCGTAATCTGCTTCCCCCGTCACCATGATTTTCTTGCAAGGCAAATGCTGTAACGCTTTACAAAACTCAACACCGTTCATGCCGGGCATAGCGTAATCTACTAGCAACACGGAAATTTGATTAAAACGATCTTTATTGTTAATTTCTTTGTAAATTTTCGCAATATCAACTGACACAGCCCGACAAACATCTCCAACCACCGAACCTTCATCTTGACTCAAAAAATATTTTTTCCCTACATCTAAAACATCATTAGAACTTAAAATTTTACGCAACAATGCCTTGGGATGAATATGTGTTTCATGGTTAATACATTTATCCAAGGTTAATACAACGTTTTTTAAATAATTGGGATTGTCATCTACCAATAAGACTTTTGTCGGATAATAAAAAAATGGAATATAGTTTCGTAACATGATTTATCTCTTTTCCCCGTAGTTCGCACTGCGAGTTACAGACTACTTTTATGCTTTCACACGCACAAGCAAACTCTTGTACGAATCAATGCTTGGCAGTTTTATTAAAAACTCCGTAAACTCATTCTCAATAGAATGACATATAATGCTACCACGGTAACTCTCAACAACCATCTTGCAAAACCATAAGCCTAAACCAGAACCATTGTGCGTTTTACTGAAAAACTTATCAAAAACAAAAGGCAAATCTTTTTTTGATATCCCCATGCCCGTATCTTTGAAAGAAATCAAATTAAATGTTTCACTCTGATGGCTTTTTATTTCAATCAATCCTTTGCCCGCCGCACCTAAATAATAAAGCGCATTTTTTAACAAATTAAAAATTACATGTGTCATTAAAATAGCATTTCCATGGAAAAGAAAATCCTGTCGTCCCACATAAGTTACTACTGACTTCTGCTCTTGTGAGTTGAAGGGATATCGGCTCAGAGAAGCTTCTATGATTTCAGAAGCAGAACACATTTCTCTTGGCAAAATCATTTCTTCAGAGTGTTTTATTTTTGTAAGCAACATGTTAATAAGCGTATTCGCAGAATAGGCCTCAAATTCAATCGTAGCGATAACATTTAATAATTCTTTTTTAGAAACAGAATCTAGAACTTCTTTTGTTTGAATTATTTTTTTTGATCCTATTGCGCCTGCCCTGATCGCAAGCAAAGGAGTTCGTAATTCATGCGCAATACCAGACGCAATAGATTTCATGGTTTGAATTTTTTTATTTTCAAAGATCTGATGATCGCGCACAAAGAAAAAACAGATAAAAATAACAGATAAATAATTAAATATTAACGTGTAATATTCTGTGTCTAAAACTAATTGAACCTCTCCTAAATAAAAATAACTACTTAACAAACCGATTGTCGTGCCTAAAAGTAAAATAATAATCCCACTCACCCAATCCACAAGTAACATAAGAAAGATGCACATTGGAAATAAACAAAAGGCCCAAACTGAAGATCCATGGTTTTGAAAAAACATGAATGTAAAAAAGAAAGGAAGGCAATAAAATAAAACCAGATACCAATAACAAGGTAAGTAAGGCTTGAGAACCTTAGGCCAGTATTTATGTAAGAACAAAACAACAGATAATAACGTTGCGATACTTCTTAAAAAAAAACTATTGTATTCTTCAGGGACGAGGTATTTGCAAATAAAATAAAAAATAGGATAGTTGATAGCACCAAATACACCAAATGCAGTGTATTGCGATCCATAATCTTCTGCTTTTTTATTAATAATATTAAATAACTTACACATCTGATATTAACCACGTCTTTGATTGCGCCCCTGGCTCTTCTCTTATTAACCTTGGAACTAGATAACCCGGCAAAGCCGCCAGCAACCCTTGCCATAGCCACTTCGCTTGAATTTCAGATACTTCAAAATGGTGCGCGCCTTGCACCTTGTCTAACAGGTGCAAATAGTACGGCAAAACATGAAATTGAAACAGTTTTTTATTAAGCTCAACCAAGGTTTCTACTTTATCATTCACTTTTTTTAATAATACCGCTTGGTTTAATACTAAAATACCGGCCCGCCTTAATTTCAAAAGCACATTCCCTACGGTTTCATCAATTTCTTGCGGGTGATTGCAATGAATCACTAGCACGATGGGCAAACGTGAACAGAGGAAAACGTCAATTAACGCATCTGTGATTCTATCCGGTAATACGATCGGCAGGCGTGAGTGTATTCGTATATTTTCAATATGCGGGATTTTTTCTAATTCAAAAATCCAACTTGAAAGTACTTTGTCAGGCGCTATCAAAGGATCGCCTCCACTAAAAATGATTTCGTGAATTTCTGGATGTTGATTGAGATAAGCTATTATTTCTGTTTGAAAATGCTGATGAGCATTGTTTCCTTCATAAGGAAAATGCCGGCGAAAACAATAGCGACAATGCACAGCGCATGCGCCCGTCAATGTTAATAAAATTCTATTTTTATATTTGTGAATCAAGCCGGGCAATACATTAAATTTTTTTTCTTGCAAAGGGTCTTGACTAAATCCAGGAATTGAAACACATTCATCATCTAAGGGAAGCACCTGTCTTAACAAAGGGTCTTGTCTATCACCTTTCTTCATGCGATTCACAAAACCCATGGGCACTCTCAAGGGAAAAGAAGGCATGGACTTTTGACTTAAAGAGTTTGGATCAATCTCAAGAAGCTTGAAAAGTTCAAAAGGGTCTTTAATGCATCCTGCAAGTTGTTTTTGCCAAGAACAGGGGTAGGATAACGACATGGGCTTCACTATTTAAAAAAGGCTATATAAATGCAGTTGGGCGTCAGTGTCAAGTTTTTAGAAACAAGGAGTACCTATCATGCTTACAAACATCAAGAAAATCATCGCTCATCACGCCATTCAATTTATCGATTTACGCTTTGCAGATACGCGCGGCAAAGATCAACATGTTTCCATTCCTACCCCTTTGCTTGAAGATTTGGTGGAAGGAAAAATGTTTGATGGCTCCTCTATCACAGGCTGGCGTAAGATATATCAATCCGATTTACTACTATTACCTGACTTCAGCACAGCTGTCGTTGACCCTTTTACACAAATTCCAACTTTGATTTTACGCTGTCACGTTATTGATCCCTTCACACAGCAACCTTATCATCGCGATCCACGCGCCATTGCACAAGCCGCAGAACGCTATTTAAAATCTTCGCATTTTGCAGACGCTTGCTGGGTGGGCCCTGAACCCGAATTTTTTATTTTCGATGATGTGCAATGGGAAGTGGGCATGCACACTATCGCATCGCGCATCGATTCTAAGGAAGGCGCTTGGAATTCCAACAAACCTCTCCAACCCGGTAACTTAGGACATCGTCCCGGGGTGAAAGGAGGTTACTTTCCTGTACCCCCTGTCGATTCCTCACAAGATATTCGCAGTGAAATGAGCGCGATACTGGAAACCATGCATATCCATGTCGAAGCACATCATCATGAAGTTGCCACCGCCAATCAAAATGAAATTGCAACACGCTATAACACCTTACTTAAAAAAGCCGATGAAGTGCAGCTGATTAAATATGTCATTCATAACGTGGCACATCATCATCACAAAACCGCAACCTTTATGCCAAAACCTTTGCTAGGCGATAATGGCAGCGGCATGCACTGCCATCTTTCTCTTTCAAAAGAAGGGAAAAATCTTTTTGCCGGAGATGTTTACGCGGGATTATCAGAACTCGCCCTACACTTCATTGGCGGCATCATTTTACATAGCCACGCCCTAAACGCTTTTACCAACCCCACCACGAACAGTTACAAACGCCTCATCCCTGGCTTTGAAGCCCCCGTCATCCTCGCTTATTCTTCTTGTAATCGCTCCGCTGCCATCCGCATCCCTTACACAAATAGCGAAAAAGGAAGACGTGTCGAAGTACGGTTTCCTGATCCGCTAGCTAACCCTTATCTTGCTTTTTCAGCTTTATTGATGGCAGGCCTGGATGGGATTGAACAACAATGTCATCCAGGCTCGCCACTGGATTACGATTTATTTGAAGAACACGAAGGAAAAGAGTTGCCTACTGTTGCAGATAGTCTAGGACAAGCCTTACAAGCTTTACAAAACGATAAGGATTTTTTATTAAAAGGAAAAGTCTTCTCAGAGGATTTTATTAATAGTTATATCGAATTAAAAAAAATAGAAATTTTAAAATTAAAAATGTCAACGCACCCTGTTGAGTTTGAGATGTATTATAGCTTATAGTCTTCTTACAAGACCTCATTCAAGCAACCTTAAGGAATTATTATGGCTGACGTCGATTATCTTATTAAGCAAATAGAACAACACGCAGAAGAGACCTATCAATATTTTAAAGAATACGAGCTGAAGACTCTAACAAAGAGAAAAAAACCTTCCGTCTCCTCTCCTCCGGCTCCCAGTGAAATACAAACAGCTCGACAAGCAGCAGTTGCAGCTGGGATAGAATCAGAACCTGCATTACCCCTACAAGCCACTACAACTCAAGGGGCTGAAACTACTACACCCGCAGCCTCTTCTTCCGCGTCCACATCCGAAAAACATAAAAAAGCCGAAATCACACCCCAAGACTTCCGTTATATCAAGAATTCGGACACTTCTAATAATTATGGCCGTGCCTTAGCTTACAAGGCTGCATGGATTTCAGGTTTTTTAGATATCACCGTCACTTCACTTAATCAACTGATACAAAGAGAATCCAAAACCATTTCTGCCACTGACCCAACAAGCGAACTCTCAAATAAAACGGGCGCTTTTGCAACACAGCTTGGTTTTCTGGGAGGTTGGGGGTTCTTATGGACAAATGCTTTCAATGGTTTTCGAAAACTTTTCATGGGGCAAGGCAAAGAAAAACGCGCCTATAAGGTAGCCCACGATCTCGGTATTTTCGGTATTCTAATAGGCGCTAACACGCTCTTTGTATTGGGCATCTCTGGATTTACTGTCGCCAGCGGTTTATGCATCGCATTTGTCATCTTACCTTGGGTGGGTGTTCTCATTAATTTAATGTTGATTTTACGCGGCATTCTAAGAATGAAAAGAGCTTACGAAGGCCTAACCCCCCTAAAATTACTCGCTCAACTTGACGAGAAATGGAAGCTTGCTTTGGAGATCACACCTAGCTATCACTATTCTGAAAAAATAAAATTACACCGTGTCACGAAATATGAGATCAACACTCAGCTGTTATCAAATCTTTTATGGTTTTGCGATATGCTCGTAGAGCCAAAAAATACCATGATACCACCACCTAAAGAACCGCAAGAACAGCCAAAAGCGCCAATAAAAAAAGATCTTGCCGCCATAAAAAAAGATCTTGCCGCCGTAGAAAAAAAATATAAAAAAATCGATTATGCAAAATTAACTAAATTTATCGCGAGAGAATTTGATGATCCTACTGATATTTCATATCGTAATTATCGATATTTTTTAGATGTGGTTACCAGATGTCAGGCACACATAAAAAATTTTAAGCTTCAAGCCCTTTCTATCGATAAGCTTCTTGAGACTCTTCCTATCAATGAACTTCTTAGTACTCTTTCTATTAGCGAACTTCTTACAGACGACATTTTGAAACACGAATATGACCGGTTAAAAAAGAGAAATGCCTC
>MGYM01000012.1:4188-9753 GCA_001801745.1 Gammaproteobacteria bacterium RIFCSPLOWO2_02_FULL_38_11 | reverse complement strand
ACTGATGAGCTTAATAAATGTTTTGTTACGCACCTCAACAACCTCAATCACAAAGCAACAGCTTATGCATTTAATTTAATAACAGCTCAAGAAGGAAAATATGATATACGTAAAAAATATTTTGTGTTAGGCACTATTTGCAGTGTCACCTTCATTGCACTCTCCATCATAGGCTTCCTCTTAACTACCAATATTGCTGGTATTTCCTTATTTGCTTTTTCTGCTCTTACATTAGCCATATTAAAAATTGCAAGCGGTGCGCTGGCCATCAGTGTTTTAGCTTGCATGGGCGGATTTTCATTCCTTTCTATCAAAAGTTCTGTCGACGACTATAGCAAATGGAAAACAGCTTCTAAACGCAATAAAATAAAATTGGACAAGTCAATAGAGATACTTTTAAAATTGAAATGTCTCGAGGGTGAAGAAATAACAATATCATCCACATCCACCGAAGAAGAGAAAAAGAAGCAAGGCATCCAAAAAGAATTTGATGAATTAAGACTCCGAAGAGACAACACACAAGTTCAGACAAACACCTCGCGGGCAAAAGAGCAATTACAAAAATTATTATCTTATGACATCCTGCTCTCCTCTGAAGACACGCCCGAAGAACATAATCTTCTTAGTAAAGAACTCTGGAAAAAACTTCAAGATAAGAATAGCACTCTAGCTCCCATACCTAGCCTTTTAAAACACTTAAAAAGCTTATGTGAGGCAGAAATAGAGCTTTACACAAAAAAAGACGAGTTATTTAACGTACGTAGGGATGCAACAATATTAAAATCTGTAGGCACTGGTGTTTTCCTAGTAAGCTCTTTTTTAATTGTCACCGCGCCTTTATTATCTGCGGCAACGCTGCTTCCACTGGCCGTGATCGCGAGTGTATTCATCGCGATTGGTATTGCCCTTTTTATAAGAGGTGCCATGCATGCAAATCAAATCAGAATCTTAGAAAAAACAATTGAAGCAGAGCCCTTCAGCGGAATAACCGATAATGAAAAAGAGCCGCTCTTCACCAAAAAGCCACCTAAGTTCCAAGCCTCAATATCACCTTCACCACAACCCATTAACAACGTAACGCCTCTTCCAACCGAACAACTGATAGCAGCATCTCAACAACAAACAACAGCAGCGTCTCAACCTCAACAAAAAATAGATCCTGACAAGCTAGGTCTCAGAGAAAAAGTTTGGAATGAAAAAAAGCTCACCCCTTCTCTTTTTTTTCAAACCCAACAAACTCCAACAGAGAACCTTGCTTCCTCATCGTCTTCTCAGAGCATAGGGGATGACACACCAGTGACGCCTCCTTCTTCTCCCTCACACACTCCCGCGGGAGAGGAAACGCCTCGCCAAGGAGCCCCCCAAGTCTCCTCTACCTTGCTGCCAGTAGCAGAAACACCTCCACCTCCTACCTTGGGTAGGAGCCCGACGACAGCAACGGTTTAAAATTTCTTAAAAGAAAAATGCCCTTTATGACAAGGGCATTTTTTATGGACGACTGAGCCTTTCTAATGACTTCTTTAAAATACTCTCTCGACTTTTATTTTTTATTTTTTTAATCCATTGTTTAAATAAAGAAAAATTAAAATTTTCAGGAATCTCAAGTTCCGTTATTTTTTTAAATATATTGGATTTTGCAGGCATAAAATATAATGTATCAAACAGGGCTTTTTCTGGGCTTGCAACAAGCAAAGAATTTTTCCCATAAGACTCATAACCTGTAAACAAACATGCTGTAATACTGTGAATAGAGATTTTTCCTAGCGGCGTTTGAAATAGTTTCGTTTTTCCATTTGAAACAGCAAAGACAGTACTGGGAATTTGTTCTATCATGCCGTGATAATATAAAGCAGAATATAAAGAAATATACGCCATCATGGGGTAGGTTAAAATATTTGGCAAGAGCAAGGGGTCAACAGACTGTGAATAAGCCCAGCGTCCTCGCGCCAAACGCACTACCGTCGCGGCGGCAGCAAGTCTACGTAAAATAATAGCCGCATAATTTGAATCAACCTTTAATACAGCCGCCGCCTCTTTGTTTGAGAAAGTAGGTTCTAATATTTTTAATTTTTGATAGGCCATCAGAAGATTCATTTTGTTAATCCTTCTAAATAAACCAATATCTCATCAACGATATTTTCCCAATGTTTTGAATCACTCAAAGCTTTTTGATATTTGGCTTCCAAAAAACTTACTACTTGAGATTGATAATCATTAAAACCAACAGACAACAGTGATTCTTTTGCTTTTTCTATATCATTTCTCCCGAGCTCTATTTTTTTATGATTTTCCACATGCAACAAATGATAGAGATCAAAAACATCTCGCGCCTGCGTTAATGATCGATAAGCTAGCGCCAGAATTTTTTGTTTTACTGCATCATGTAATTCATAATACGATAATCGCATAGGGGGTAAATGATATTGCTGACACGTTTCTCTTCTTACATCGCTTAATTCACTTTGAAATTCTTCATGTCTTCTGGAAAATTCTATTTTTGTATTTACTGGCATTTCTAAACGATCAATATGTAATTGCACTTTCCAACGTTGTGTTGTTTCAGTTTGTTTAGGCGAGCTCTTATTGAAACTTGTCACTCCATAACCTTGGAGTAATTTCAAAAACGAAGAGGAATTTAAAATCTTATCCACTTTTTTTTCTAAGGTTTGCTTTTGAATAGTTTGAACATCTATGCCCAAATCTTCCGAATAACGCATACTTTGAAAGAAAAAACGAAGATTACATCCCCCTTTAATCGCATATAATTCAGGCGCTATATTATCGTTAAATTTCCTTAAAAACATGAGATGGAAGAGCTCAATATACATTTTTGATGATAAGTCCATAAGTCTGATAACCTACTATACTGTCATTTGTTAGATTTATAAGCCACACCTTCTCATTCGTCAAAACTAGAATGCAAAAACAATCTTCTAAGGAATTTTTAAAGATTCCAATCATATTCCCTTAAGCTAGAAGAGCTATACTGTATTTAAGTCTATATTTATGAGGTCTTAGATATGCCTACCACCGGAAGTGACCATGTCAATGAAAAACCACTTCTTTCAAACCCCACTAAAAAAACCTATAAAGCGCGCCTGAAAGCTTTACTAGAAAACGAGAACGCCAATCTTGAGGACGAAGAAGAAATAGCCGGTATGGCAGAAAAAAGCAGCTTCGCTACCGCAAAACAAATCTCGAATATGGTTGATCTTGGCGTGAGCACCGCAAACACCGTCACTAAATTAACACATGCCTTGAATGTCTTTTCTTTCCCTAGCATGGCACCTAATTTCATTACTTATGGTTTAGATATTCAACGACTCAGTTCAGAAGCAAGTAAAGGCAAAATACACCGAAAAAGATTGATTGCTTATGATCTTTTAAACGGCATCGTACTTTATGCCGGTATCGCCATTTGTTCGATCCTTGCTTTTTTAAATATCCCCGGTGCAGGTTTAGTAGGTGCAATTCTCGCCATGCTTTTTTGCACGATCACTATCTTTCGCTTAATTCAAAAATTAAATCGCGCTACCCAAGCTAACAACAATCCTGAAATATTACTCGAACAAAAAATAGAAAAAGCAGAAGAGGCTTTCGCCGCAGGCAACACACCAAGAGGTAATCTTTTTCTAAAACAAGCTGCAATGCTATATAAACAGCTTTATTTCGAAGAAGCTGCCCTATTCGAGAATGGAAAATTTAAAAAATATTTTGAAAATAAAGACAAGCTTGCAATCGAGACAGAAGCTAACAAAATTTTTAATCTACAAGCAGTAAAAACAATGTGGCGAAAACGTTTTGTGGCTACTTTTATTATTTTATTCGCAGCTGTCATTGCCTCATCGCTGGCTTCTCTTGTAGGCGCACCGTTTGTTGTCTTTGCCCTTTTTGCCAGTATCGTTATTTTAGCTTGCGTCATAGGCTTAGGGATGTCAGCTTACTTCGCCAAAAAAGATTATGAAGGCTGGGATAAAAAATGTAACGCTTTTGAAGACACTATCCCTGACACTGACAAGAACACGAAGAAAAACTTCCAAGAACTAAGAAATAATATGTTTAAAAATACCTTGGGGCAAATTTTCGGGATCACGCTCTTACTCGTAGGCGCGGCACTTGTAGGCGCAAGCCTTTTACTCATCGCAAATCCCATCGGCTTGGGCGTCGCTGCCGGCTTGCTTTTATTACTGGGCACCCTCTTTCTTGTCTGGCATGTTCGTAAAAACCAAGAAATAAGACAAAACATGGAAAATCTCTTCAAACCTAAAACTGATATTTCCGTTTCAAGCAACATGGACTCTCTATTACCTGAACGTTCTAATGTTAGAGAGGAGGAGCCCTCAAGTCCTGATGATGAAGAACCGCATTCAAGAATGAGGGACATGCTAAGACCACCCAATACTCCACCTCAAGTGACGGACTCACCTCCAGTCGAGCTTGATAGAAAGGATCCTTATCCTGCTGAGAAGAATTTCCACTCTCCTCTTACAAGGGTAGGATTCCATCGCGAGCCTCATCAAGCATCGACTCCATCTCCAAACGAACCTACGCAGCAAGCTCCTACGAAGCCTAAAGACAGCTAAGCATTTCTTTCAGAAATGCAATGCGTTCTCCAGGCAAAAAGGTGTCATGAGAAAAACGCAAACGATGCGGGCCATCAAAATTCAATTTATCGGGCACTTCACTTATTTTCATTATTATCTTATCTACATTGACTCTCGGTTTTTTAATAAATTCAATACGTCCACCTTTGCTATGACCTTCTATTTTTTTTATTCCTAACTGCAAGGCAATTAATCTCAACGAATTGATCTCAAATAAATATTGCGTTGCTTGCGGTAATGAACCAAAACGATCAATCAATTCTATCTGTAATGCTTTCAAACCTTCATCAGATCGACAATACGCTATACGCTTATACAAAATTAAACGCTCATTTACATCTTGCACATAATCTGAAGGCAATAAGGCAGGAATTTGTAAATCAATTTCTGGGTTTTCGTCATTTTCTATTTCCAAATTCAATACTTTCCCTTGCTTCAAATCTTCAATCGCTTTATCCAATAATTCCATATACAAAGAAAATCCTATCGCCTCCATATTGCCACTTTGCTCTTCACCCAGTAATTCTCCTGCCCCACGAATTTCTAAATCGTGCATTGCTAAACTAAAACCTGCCCCCAAATCTTCCATCGCTGCAATCGCATCTAAACGCTTCTTAGCCTCCGGTAACAATTCTTTTAAAGAAGGGACAAGCAAATAAGCGTACGCTTGGTGATGCGAGCGCCCTACACGTCCACGCAATTGATACAGTTGCGCCAAACCAAAACGATCGGCACGATCAATGATGAGTGTGTTTGCCGTTGGAATATCAATGCCTGTCTCAATGATCGTCGTGCACAGCAATACATGAAAACGTCGATGATAAAAATCCGACATGATTTTTTCTAATTCTCGCTCATGCATTTGTCCATGCGCCAATCCAATTGTCGCTTCAGGTACACATTTTTTTAATTCTTGTAAAGCAAGCTCTATCGTTTCTACTTTGTTATGTAAATAATATAC
>MGYM01000012.1:0-4158 GCA_001801745.1 Gammaproteobacteria bacterium RIFCSPLOWO2_02_FULL_38_11 | reverse complement strand
AGGTGCGCGGAATCGGTGTGGCAGTGAGCGTTAAAATATCCGCTTCATTTCTCAAATTTTTTAATTTTTCTTTTTGTCGCACACCAAAACGATGCTCTTCATCAATGATAATTAAACCCAAGTCATGAAATGATAAATCTTTTTGTAAAAGACGATGGGTGCCAATTAAAATATCCACGCCCCCCGATTTTATTTTTTTTAAAGTTTCAGCTTGTTGTTTTGACGTGCGAAAACGAGATAAGACATCAATCGTCACAGGCCAGGCAGCAAACCTATCTTGGAACGTTTCATAATGTTGCTGCGCCAATAAGGTGGTCGGTACCAAAATCGCAACTTGTTTTTTACTTTGTATCGCTAAAAAAGCAGCGCGCATCGCAATTTCTGTTTTCCCAAAACCCACATCACCACAAACTAAACGGTCCATGCTGCGCTCAGACGTCATGTCCTCAAGCACTTCTGCTATTGCTTTACGCTGATCTTCTGTTTCTTCAAAAGGAAAACTAGCAGCAAACGCATCGTAATCAAGGTTCTGTTTTTGAAACACAAATCCTTTCGAAGATGCACGCTTTGCTTGAATTTTCAATAATTCTGCGGCCACATCATGAATTTGTTCTTTTGCTTTTCGTTTTTCTTTTTCCCATTGTTCTGAACCCAAACGATGTAATGGGGCATGCGATGCTTCCAAGCCACTATAACGATTAATGAGATGTAAAGACGTCACGGGCACATAGAGTTTATCGCCCCCCGCGTATTCCAAACTTAAAAATTCAGACTCAACACCATTGATCGTTAATAATTTCAAACCCAAATAACGCCCTATCCCATGTTGAAGATGCACAACCGGGGAACCTAAGCTTAATTCAGATAAATTACAAATAATGGCGTCAACATCAATTTGACTACCCCGCGTACGTTTTTGTCTGACCACGGGGTCACCTAACAAATAACTTTCCGGAATAATCGCTATTTTGGATTCAGGAAGATAAAAACCTTGTTCAAAAGGCGCAACCGTTATGCCTAATAAAATTTCTTTTTCTAAAAAATTATCCCAATTTTTTATTTTTTCTATTTTTAAATTTAATGAAATTAACGTTTCATGGAATAAAGCGAGCCTTCCTTCTGTCTGGGCACAAAACAAAATACGCAATTCATTTTGATGGATGTAATTGAGCAAAGCTTCCCAAGCTTGGGATAAGCGTGGATTTACCGTCAAGACAGGCAACGCTTGAGCAGAAAAATGAAAATTTTCTTTTTTGTTATTATTGTCACTCAGTAAAATCACCTGTTTAGATTGATTGAGTTGTGAAAATAAATCTTGGGGAGGGATAAAAAGTGTTTTAGGTTCTAACAAGGGTCGCGTTATATCATAGCGTAATTGCTCATAACGCCCCCTGACTTCTGTCCAAAACTGCTCCGCCAAAGAAAATGTTTTATCCGAATAAAAAATAATATTTTTTTCTTCAAAATAATCTAATAACGTACTGGTTTGCGTGAAAAAAAGAGGGAAATAATATTCAATCCCTGCGGGGGTTCTTCCTTGGCTGATTTCTTGATACACGAGTGAATTTAAGGGGTTACCTTCAAAAACCACGCGCCATTGTTGCCTAAACAAGGCAATGGCTTTTTCATCAAAAGGAAATTCATGGGCAGGCAAAATGTGGATTGCATCCACACAAGATAATGAGCGTTGCGAGCCAGGATCAAATGTTCTAATGGAATCAACTTCATTATCAAATAAATCAATACGGTAAGGAATATGACTGCCCATTGGGAATAAATCAAAGAGCGAGCCTCTCAAAGAGAATTCACCGTGCTCATAAACTTGATTCACACAACGATATCCCTCTTTTTCTAAGCGTTCACGCAATACCATCAAGTCTAAAGATTCATTTTTTTTAATCGAAAAACTTTGTGACCCCAAGAAAGATCGCGAAGGCAATCGGTGCATCAATGTCGTCAAGGGGACAATCAAGATACCTTTTTTTAAAAAAGCTAGGCGTGATAAAATGGATAATCGCTCTGAAATAATATCAGGATGCGGAGAAAATTGATCATAGGGCAAGGTTTCCCAATCTGGAAACACCTCAATCCATAATTCATGATCAGAATTAAAAAATTTTAACTGATCTGCCAAATGACTGGCTGCCAAGCTATCTTCGGCCACATACAGTAAAAGTGAATTATGTTGTTTAATCGCTTTAAAAAGCGCAAGGCTCAAACTATTTCCCGCACAAGGCGCCCAATGACAACACTGGTGAGAAATGTCAGGCAATAAAAAATCTATCGGCATACTTGCAGTACTCATTTATAAAAGAAGAAATTTGTCATTCGTGAACAGAAACCCTATGTCATTGCGAGAAAAATGCGTCCTGTGATCTTGAAAAAAACAAGAGGATTCACGCATTTTTTGAAGCAATCCAGTGCTTCGTCAAGTAAGACTTTAAGTCTGGATTGCTTCGAAAAACACGGGGAAGTTCTCTCTTTTTTAAAACAAGTGGCGTGTTTTTCTCGCAATGACAGTCTATATGAATCTCAATTATGAAAAAAAGTTTACGTGGAAAGACCTTTTAATAATAATCGCTCCGCTTCAATTTCATCAAGCAAAATAAATTTTTTTAAATTTTCGTTATAATAATAAATATTACCTGAAACCAAATCAAACCACCATGCATGAACACGAAGCTGATGCGCTATATAACGCTTTTTTACCTCAGGATAACTCTTAATATTTTCGATTTGTTGCAAGACATTCAATTGCGATAATAGATTATGATCACTTAAGTCAGCTTGACTGGCATGCGATTTTTTGAATTTTTCAAATTCTACGTTATTTTTCTTTAATTCTTTAAATTTCAGATAAGAAATTTCGGCATAATGTAACCACTCTTTTAAGGGTAAGCTAGAAGTATCTTGCGTTGCGGCATTAAAAAAAGAACACATGGCCCCACACTCTGAATGTCCGCAAATCACAATGTCTGATACATTTAAGAATAAAAGAGAATAATCTAAAGCAGCAGCAGCAGAAATATCACCCTCATGCACTTGTGAATACGGCGGAATTAAATTACCAATATTTCTCAACACAAAGACATCCCCCGGGTTTGTCGATGCAAATACATTGGGTGCCACACGACTATCACAACAAGATACAAGCAATAAATCCGGGGCCTGCCCTTCTTGCGCTAATTTTGAAAATTTTTCTCGATAACGACGAAGAAAGCGTTGTCGAAAATCGATAATACCTTTTAATAGTTTCTTCATCTTTGATTAAAACCTAAATTTAAGATTACAATATAAAAATTCTAGACTACTTCTAGGAAATAACATTGACTTTAAAGATCGAGATCATACTGCCAGATCAAACACTTTCTTTATTTAAAAACACGCATCTTCTCAAGACTTATCCCGTTTCTACAGGGAAAAAAGGCATAGGTGAAGTTTACGGAAGCGAGAAAACGCCGCGCGGATTACATGGGATTCACGCTAAATTCGGCAAAAATGCCCCTGCCAACACAGTTTTTGTTTCTCGTATACCCACAGGCGAACTATATGAAGAAAAGCTTAAATTAAATTTTCCTAAACGCGATTGGATTCTAACACGGATTCTTCAACTAGAGGGACTTGAACCCGGAAAAAACCAAGGCGGCAATGTCGATACATTACAACGCTGTATTTACATTCACGGCTGCCCCGATAGCACACCGCTACAAATTCCTGGCTCACGCGGTTGCATCCGCATGCGTAATGTCGACATCATTGAGTTATTTGATCTTGTACCCTTGGGCACACACGTGTTTATTTCAGCATGAATTACAACGAAGATGAAATTAAAAAATTTAATGATCTTGCACAAACTTGGTGGGATCCTGAAGGGACTTCCAAGCCTCTTCACATCATCAATCCCTGCCGACTTGAATTTATAAAAAAACATACCGCATTAAAAGGAAAAAAAATTTTAGACATAGGTTGTGGTGGCGGCATTCTAGCAGAAGTACTTTCAAAAAACGGAGCAGAGGTCACAGGCATCGACATGGCCACGGATGTGTTACAAATTGCAAAACAACATGCTCATGCTGCCAAGCTCATCATTGATTATCAAGAAACAACAGCGGAAGACATTGCAAAAAAGTATATAAATTATTTTGATATTATTACTTG
>MGYM01000011.1:47198-59429 GCA_001801745.1 Gammaproteobacteria bacterium RIFCSPLOWO2_02_FULL_38_11 | reverse complement strand
TTTGAATATGAGTTTGAAAATCTTCATTTTCTTCTGAATCTGAAAAAGAAATACAACTTTTTTTTCCAAATTGTGTTTGTAAATGACGGGCAAAATTAAATAAAAAGGCGTGGTAATCTTCTCCTAAATGCATTTTTAATTTTGATAGCAAAGGGTAGCGTTGATAGCAAATTTCTTTTTTGAATACTGAAAGTGTGTCATGTCGTTTTTTAAAAATATTAAAATCATTCCTTGCTTCAGACAGCGCTATCAATAAACGCTGGTGTCTTTCATTTTCTGGCAGTAGCTTAATATCCTTGATTTTTGCAAACTTTTTCTCAGGCAAAGTATCGTCAGAAGATATCGTATTAATGACGTTTTCTCTTAGCGTAGATAAAAGTGTTTGATAGCGACTTCCAAAAAAATTTCGTTTAAAAAACTGATGTTGATTGGCTGTCGTATCTTCTTCTTTCGACTGGAGATTTGCGTCACTGAGGAACCCGGGTAATTCGTCGATAGTGTTTAGTTTTTTTATTTTTTCTTGAAGTCGGGTGGCGTTTTCTTTTCTGTCCCTTGAAATAAAAAATGAATGTAAATAGGTTTCTAAATATTTTCCTGTCGATGTTTTCAAATGGCCCGTGTGTTGGCCTAAAATGCTGGATTTCAAATTCTCGTTTTTGCTCCAGCGTATCCATTTTAGTAATTTCAAATAGAGTGTATTGACAGTATCTTGATAACTGACTTTTTTTAATTTTAAATCCAAAAGACAATTTAACATTCTTTCTAAAGTGTCTTGACAATTTTCAATTGTGATTTTGTTTATGTTCTTTAGGCCTGCGTTCTCTAACTGCCATGTGAGTCGCCAGTGCGATTTACTTTCTTGGAATAATTTGTTTACTTCAATTAGGAAAGCGTTTTCTTTAATTATTTTGTCTTCATCAGGATAAAATTCACAATAAATTTTTGACGGGTTTGTTTGTGCTAGTGAAAATGATTTGGATTTTTGAGCGGGGAGTATGTGTTCAGGCTCATAATGTCTCGTTTCAATATCATGCAAGAGATCGTCTTTTTTTATTTTTATCGAAGGAAGTTGATTGCGCGCGTCTTCTGATAACATTGAGTTACAGAATTTTTCCCAACATAAAATGGCTTCGGTGCATAAATTTTCTTTATAAATAGCAAGATCTTTGACAGTACTTAGTTTTTTTTGCATGCGTTTGATGCTGCTCAAGCATTCTGTCCAAGCACCTAAAAATTCTTTTTTATTTACATTAAATAAGTGGGTTTTTTCTTCCTGTGAAATTTTTTTAAGTAATAATAGAAATTGATCGTAAAATCTCTTTATTAATTCAGGGGGGAACTCATATCTTGCTCGTTCATATGCGATACGATGTTCGTTTTCTAATTTTTCTTCTTCGCAGTAAAAAATATAACTTAATCCTTTTTGGCCTTGCCTGCCTGAGCGGCCTGAGTTTTGTCGTGTTAATCGTGCGGGTGCTTTGAAGGTTTGAATCGTCATCAAGCCTTCAGGGTGAGGTGTGGTGGAATTGATTTGAGGCGTAATATGTACTCCTCGTCCAAACATCGCAGTAGAGATAGTGAGGGTGTTTTCTAAACCTGCGTTTGAAATTATTTTTTGTTCATCTACGTTGGCTGCAAGCGGAGTATCATTTTCTCGGAGTCCTTCTGCATTGTAGCATTGTAATTTTGAATAACTTGAAGGTGGCAGGTGTGTTTTTAAAAAATCAAATAGCGCAATGCTTTCTTGGGTCCCTTTTGTAATGAATAAAACCGGTTGCGTATTCTTTTTTTTGAATTTTGATAGGAGTAATTTTAATATTTCCTTGTTTTTTTCAAACGCATTGTTGACTTTGATAAGAATGTCTTTTCGCCGGCTGGGCAATTGTGGTGGGATGCGTGAGAGTCTGAAATTGTATTTAGTTAATAATTCCTTGCATTCTTTTTTAGAACCTATTGTTCCGGTAATGCCCCAAATTTCGCCGCCGAGCCTATTATAAGAGTCTATAAATACTTTGTTTGATACATTAGTTAAGCTGGGAGATTCAGGGAAAAGAGGAATAGTGTGGTTTTGATAAGCTGGCGATCTTTTTAAGCGAGCATGTAAGAATTGATGAAGGCCTTCTTCCCATTTTGCATTAGGGTTAACATAACCCGTGTGTTTATCAATAATTTCTGCAACATAAAAATCAACATCCTTACTATTTATTTTTTTTGTTATTGTAGTAACGCGATAATGATTTTTATTTTCAAAAAGTGCTTTTGATTCTATGGCGGATTCTATCCATATTTCCATTTTTTCACGTGAAATTAAAGAGAGTAATTTCATGCGACGAAACTCTTCTTCAGCGTTGATTGTTTTGTTTAATCTATCAGCCATGATGCTTTTTTTAAGATACATGAAAGCTTGTTTGATGTTATGTGTTTGATGATGGTCGTCGACAAAATCAATGAGTTTAGGATAGATCCAAGCATAGGGGTTGGCGTTTTCACTCCATTTATGGGCAACAGGAGAATAACGTAAGTCTGTTTGATATTGATCAAGTAGAGGCATATCAGCTTCATCGCAAACTAAACTTTGTTTGCGGTTTGAAAAATCAGCGCCATCAATTTCAAATTTCGAACGTACATTTACAAGTGTGGCAAGTCCCGCATAATAAACACCTTCTTTTGCATAATCTTCTATCTTGGAATCTTTCGTGATTTGTTTGACGGTATTGATGCTGAGATAGTGAAAAAAATCTTTGAATTGTTCGGTGTCACGTTCGGCGAGTTTATTGCTGGAGGTGCCAATATCGACGCTATTGCCTTGAAACCAAAGCAGGCTGGCCATGAGTGCTGCGATATTACTTTTACCTTCTCCCGTGGGAATTTCAGATAAATTATTTTTTTTGGCAAGCAATGAATTGATGATGGTAATGATTTGCATTTCATTGGGATATTCTCCTATGCACCGATAAAGTACTTCACGGGCAATGGCTAAAAATTCAAGTTGATATTGTAATTTTTTTTGTGAATCACACTTGGGATCATTTATTAAAGATCGGTGCTCTGTGATCCAATCTTGTATTTCATTTCCTAAAAGATCTTTAATGGGTTTGGATAAAAGTTCGTTTTTTTGGGTTTTGAATTTTAAAGGAAAAAGATAGCCCAGTTGATTTACATATAAAAAGTAATTAGCCAATGTTTTTTTTTCAAAGTTTGATAAAGCTTTTTTGTAAGCTAAATTGTTGATTTCATTGATAATACGGCATGTTTGATTTGTCGAAAAAAAACGATCATTTTCTCTATTACCAAAAGGCTCTGTTTCAAATTCAGAAATAAAGGTGTTTATTTTTTCTGAAGTGCAATCCCTTTCTTTAAGTAAACTAAAAAGTTTTTCTAAAGAAGGGGAGGGTTTTCGTTGATAAGTATCGGTGAGTTTTTTTATGTCTTTTTCAGATAAAGCTAAAATCTGTGTGATAAAAGAAGTGAAGTCAATGGGATTTTGAGTAGGTCTACTGATGGCTTGGGACAATAAAGGCAGTATCTTGCATAAACGGTCGTGATCAATCTGTTTTTTGGAGGGAGACGCATGAGTGCTTGAGCTCGCTTGGCAGACCAAGCCTTGCGTGTTTGTTAGTGCATCTAAAAGCGATCGAAAATCCCTCGGGTTTTTTTCTGCATTTGAAAAAAAATATTTTTTTAGGTTTTTGTTTTCAAATAGGCTGAAAGCATCGAGCAAAGTTTTTATGTTTTGGATAAAAGTAGCGTCAATGAAGTTCGGGTTTATTTTAAATGTTTCAATTAATAATGAAACTAATTTATATTTTATGTTGCCATGTGATTGTATTTCTAAAATCGTATCGATGTCGATATGAAAAAAATCGCTGTTGCTGGTGTTTTTGGCTATTAGATCAGTGTTTATTTGGAACCATTGGATGAGTTGATCTTCGTTAAGCGTAAAACGTGTTATGTCAGTGTTTACTTTTTTCATGAATTTTCTAAAAAATAGTTTTTTTTCATGGGTGTCTAGTTTTTCTAAGGATTTTTCTTGATGAATCAATTTTTCTAAAAGAGACAATCGTTTTTCAAAATTTTCTTTTTTAGCGACAAAATGTTTTGTGATGTTATTTATGAGTTTGCTGTAAGCGGGATTTTTTAATAATGTTGATTGCTCAAGTAGCGACAGTAATTTACCAAATTGAATAGGATTTAAGTCAGTAAATGAGCTTAAGAGTCGCATACGATTTTTATATCTTAGAAGGCTGCAAATAATATTTTTGTCAATTTCATCGATATTTTCTTTAATTTCAAAATCGGACGGAGTTTGATTAATCAGTTTTTTTAAACGTTCGATTTGTTCTTGAGGAAAGGTTTTTCTGTCTTTCATCAGTTTTGTTGATGTCTCAATATAGTTTTTTTCTGTAGTTTCAAAAGCTTCTATAATCCATTTCTTTGCTACCTTTATTATAAAGGAAGTGCCAATACCTGCATTGATTTTCTTTTTTAGGTAAGCGTTAAACGCTTCTAAAGATTTGTTTATGTTTTCACATTCAAGATAAGGACAGATATCAAGATCTGCATCAAGCGTAGAATTGATCACACTTTCTCTGAATAAAATCACAAGTTTGGCTTGCAATCCGTGATGTTGGGTTAATAGGTCTTCCAGGTTTTTCCGGTTTAGAGCGGGGGAGGCTTGGGATTGCTCCAAGAACAATAAAATGATTTTTTTTTCAGAAGTGTTTGGTTCTTTTAGTTTTTCAATAAACTCAGAAAGTTTAAGATGTGTTTCTGGAGGATAATAGTTAAAACTAATTAAAAGGGCAGAAATATAATTTTGTGATCTCGCATCAAATAACAAAAGAGTGTTAAGCAATGTTTTTATTATCTCTTGTATTTGTGTTATCTCCAGGCGTATGTCTTTAGATAGAAAAGATAATGATCTGACGTAATGAATTAAATTTTTTTTAGTTTCTTGATTGAGTTTTGATTCATGGATGAGTTTTATGATGGAAATAAAATCTAAAAATTTTATTTGATAAGTTGTAAGTTTTTCATCATTTATGTCTTTTATAGCTAAAAATGTTCTATTTATTTGATTGATAAGGCTTAAGAAAGCATCGTCGTAATTTTCAATAAACTCAAAGAGATGATGCTTGATGTTTTCAAGTGAGTCAGTGTTTGAAAATCCTGCTAAGCAATAAATAATAGAGCGTAAGTTGTTGAAATTTAATTTATGAGATTTCTGGATGCAGAGACTAGCGATTTCTTCGAGCAAAGCAAGCAAGCCCACCTTCTCTTTTTGAAGTGATTCCAAAACTGAAAAAAAATCATTAATTTCATTTTTTTCTTCATATTCGTTACGGAAACGGGGTACGCTGATAATAAAAGCTAACATAAAATAAACATATATTTTATCCTCATCTTTTTTAATAAGTTTTTCTGTTTTTTCTAGGAGTTGTTCATGGAGGTGTTTAGGTACTTTATTTTTTCCACAAAAACGAGAAAAATAAATTTTCATGAGTTGAGCGGAGGTTAATGTTGTTTCTTTCTCCCCGGGTCTTTTGATTGTGAAATTTAAAAATTCATATTCTTGAATAGCGCGCATCAATTCTTGGATGTTTTCAAGGTGGATATCCATCGCTACTGTTTTCTCGTTTTGTTTTACAATCGTGTCGAGTGCCATTTCCGGACACGTATAAGCATAATCTTCTTCGATATGGGCATAGTAGTCTCCCGTTATATTTAAGGAGATTCTCCCTAAGTCATCGCACTGATGGGGGTCGTGCTTGTAAAAATGATGGATCGCATTGATTCGTCTTTCTAAGCCTGTTTGTAAATTAGGCCATATTTTTTGTGGCCATGATCGCAATGTTTGATAAAAAGGGGAGTATTGCGCATCTTGAGGGTGGTATTGTTCTATTTCTTGAATGTAACATTCATAACAAGCCAGAAGATCATCAATAGGTGTGTATCTTGAAAATTTGTAATGTTCTGATGTGATGAAAATAAAAAAATAAAATTTTTCAGGTTCAGTAATTAATTTTTCTAGTTTTTGTAGCACAATAGGTTTTGCGATGTCCAGTGTGCGTGTTTCATAAGGTAGAAAGGTTTTTATAAATAATTGACGCTGTGCTTTATTTTCTATTTTTTTTATAAGTTCGAAAAGACGGAATAAACCGCCAGGACCATGCTGATAAAGTAGAGCGATCAAGGTATTGCAATAATTCTCTTCTGGAAAAAAAGCATGGTATGACTTTAATATTTCCTTTGTTTCTATTGTATCGATAGACTGTAATAATTGAAGAAAAGCCTTTTGTTTTTGTTCGTTTGACCTTGATCTAAATGAATTAAGGTATTGCTTGGCGTTCTCTGATGCCATGTTTGGTACAAAACAACGTGCGTCACCTAAAATAGAAAAAGGAAGGGATAATTGATTTTTTAAGCTTATCGTATAAGGATTGCTGTTGTGTGTGCTGAGAATATTATAGCGATCAAAGTGTAGTATATATTGTCCGTCGCTATCTTGAACTAACTCAAAGCCTTCAGGGAGGTTTCTTAAGTTCAAACCGAAGCAAAATAATTTATGATATTTAATGATTTCACGAGCGGCATCGCGTGTAAGACATCTTATTTGTTGTGGGAGGTTAAATTCAGGATCATCAAAAGTATCATCCCAGATTTTTGCTAAAACAAGGTTTGTTTGCATTGATGATGTTGTGGGTTCATCTGAAAAAGTTGTTTCGTAAAAAGCAACCATATTCTTGACAAAGGTTTCTTTGTTTAAAAGGCCTCGGCTTTTGATGTAATCAAGATCAGCTGAGGTTTCTTCTTCTTGCGCTTCTTCTTGTTCTTCCTCTTGTTCTAACTGTTCTGAAATAGCGTAATTTTCAGCTTCAATGATTGTTTCTTCTTCTTCCTCGTGTTTTTGGGTTGAATCTTGTAGAGGTGTGGATGAAAATTCTTGAAATTTTAGCGCTTGTTTTTTTTCAGGGTGTTCGTTAAATTCAATGCGGTTTAGATTGATTTTATTATTAATCTGGTCGAGCTTGTCTTGTGATCTTGCTGATAATTCTACGTTGGGTATGATGATATTCGTAGAGAGTGTGAGTCGCTCTTTTCTTTCAAAAATTCTGTTAATGAAATTTTCTATTTCTTTGTTTTCTGCTCGTGCTTCTAGTTGAATTTCAACACCATTCAAATCGGTTTTAAAAAGTGAATCGATGAGTTCGTTTAGCAATGTTAAGTCTGAGCTGTTAATGATGAGTGTTAATTTTGAAAATGGAAAATAACGGCAAGTTAGGAAATGATCTTTTAGTTTTTCAAAAATTAATTTTTTGTTTTTTATAGTTTGAATATTAAAAATAAATTCATTGTAAGGGAAGCCTATTCTCTCAAAGAAAAAAGCGTTTTCTTGAAGATGATCAAGTAGGCGAGCGTTCCAAACTTCAGACAAGGATTCTATACATTGTTTTAGTGTTAAAACATCTGTTTTTGTTTGAGACTCAGGTGGAATAAAATAAAAAGCTGATTTTGTTTTTTGTTCTTGATGTAAAGGATCTTCAAAATAATGTTTGATGGTTTCAGCGAATAGATCTTCATGTGCTGTATTGACGGGGTAAAGTTTTATTAACCGATTGCGTGTGTTGTATAAAGAAACAAGATGTTGGATGGCTGGGTTTTTTGAATCTGATTCAAAATCAACGTCATAAAGAAACTCAAATAGCGTTTCTAAGTACGCAATTTCATCGGATGTGGGATTTTCAAAATAAAGGTTTATTTTTTTTAATATTTTTTTTGTAGTGATATTTTTACTTAATTTTTCGATGCTCGCGTTAATTTCACGTTTTGAACTATTTTGAAAATCTTGATGAGCGAGAGAGATTTCTGTCGTGAGTTCGTTTTGCGTTAATGTTTTTAGTAGATCTTGTAAAGACATAATAAAATCCCTGGTGCGCTGCCAGATTAGCTCATTACTGTAATGAGCAATGCTCATTACAGTACTTTATAGAGTACCCTTATTCCTCATTGACGGAGACTAGTTTGTTCCTCCCACCGTCAATGAATCAATTTTTATGGTAGGTTGACCCACTCCCACAGGAATGCTTTGTCCATCCTTACCGCAAGTTCCCATGCCTGTATCCAGTTGTAAATCATTTCCTATCATTGATACACGCGTGAGAACATCGGGGCCATTGCCGATGAGTGTAGCGCCTTTGATGGGTGTTGTGATTTTACCGTCTTCGATGAGGTAAGCAACGTTCGCGCTAAAAACAAATTTTCCTGATGTAATATCAACTTGACCGCCAGCAAAGTTTACTGCATAAATTCCTTTTTTTACAGAGCGAATGATTTCTTCTGGATCATAAGGGCCTGGCAACATATATGTATTTGTCATGCGTGGAAGTGGGATATGAGCATAAGATTCTCGACGTCCATTGCCTGTTGCTTGCATTTGCATGAGTTGTGCGTTTAATAAATCTTGCATGTATCCTTTTAAGATTCCATTTTCAATTAACACAGTGTGTTGTGTGGGTGTGCCTTCATCGTCGATGCTAAGTGAACCGCGACGATTTGCAATTGTTCCGTCATCAATGACAGTGCATCCAGGTGCTGCAACGCGTTGACCCAAGCGTCCGCTAAATGCAGAACTTTTTTTCCGATTAAAATCACCTTCTAAACCGTGTCCAACAGCTTCATGCAATAAAATGCCTGGCCAGCCAGGTCCGAGCACAACAGGTAGCGTACCTGCCGGTGCAGGAATGGCATCAAGGTTTAATAAAGCTTGATGTACTGCTTCATTGGTATAGTGTTCCCAACGATTTTCCTCTAAAAAATAAGAATATTTATAACGTCCGCCACCACCGGCATAACCGGTTTCTCGGATTTGATTTTTTTCAGCGATGACGCGAACATCTAATCGAATTAAAGGTCGAACGTCTGCAAAGAAATTACCTTGAGCATTTAAAATTAAAATAATTTCATGTGAGCCGGATAAGCTTGCCATGACATGGGTAATGCGTGGGTCAGCAGCGCGAGCATGATGATCTATTTTTTTTAATAAATTAATTTTTTCATCTTCAGTGAAACTGGTGAGAGGGCTGTCTGAAATATAAAGCTTTTGTGGTTTGAGTGTGAGAGGCGTAAGGTTAATTTTTTTATTTTGGCCGTGAAAGGCGATGCTTTTTGCGGCATTGGCAGCTTGTTCTAACAAAGATATTTGAATATCGTCAGAGTAAGCAAACCCTGTTTTTTCACCGCTGATCGCACGAATTCCCACGCCTTGATGATGATGGTAACTGCCTTCTTTGACGATGCCATCTTCAAGTGCCCAAGATTCATGACGTACGGATTGAAAATACAGATCGCCGCTATCGACTCCTTTTCCTAAGAGCTGATGTAAGACGCGTTGCAATTGATTTTCGTTTAATCCAGCAGGTGAGAGTAAATTTGAATACGCAAGCTTGAGCGGATCAGTCATTGTGGGAGTCTGAGAATGAGTAGAAGAAATAAAAGTTTAACAAATTGTGAACAGGCTGTCTTGCGTCTTTCTATTTTCATCATTGTGATGGTGCTGATGTAGCAGGGCTTGGTGTATTCATCAAAGAAGAGGGTACATTTGGCACGCTTGCATTAGCGGGGTTGGGCGCTTGATTAGGCGGTATTGCATTATTGGGTCCATAAGCAATGCCTGGTGGCATAGCGTTAGGTGGGATATTGGAATTTGGATCGTTAAATTGCGTAGGAGGGGGTAAATAAGCAGAGCCTGTTGTAGGGGTGACTTGTTGTGATCCATTTTGTTGTTGTGGTGCGTTTGTTCCGAAGGTCAGTGTGTTTGGAACACCGGCGGGAGAGTTTGTGGTGTTTGGGTTTGGGAATGTAACAGAATTAGGTACGCCGCCGGGAGAAACGCCAGGGTTTTGATGGGTGGGCACGGGAACAGGTTCTTGTGTGGGTAGAAATGTAACGGGTTTATTCAGTGATTTTCTTATTTTTCCGAGCACAGTTTCTTGATAATCTGATTGCATGAGTGGCAGGCTATTATAATCTTTAATAACTTGAACACATGATATTTGTGAACCTTGGGCTTGTTTTTGTGCGGCACTGACGATATAACTTTGATAAGTTTGTTGAGCTTGTGTGATGTCGGCAGTGGTATTGGCTAAAATTGCCAGGGTTTGGTTTACGCGGTTACTGAATTCACTGATATCTTGACCGCAGGCTTGAGCGGCGCCTGCGACGCTACCAGCTTGTATTGCAAAATTATTTGCATCACTGTCGGCATAAGCGAGTGTTGTGAGACAGGAAAGAAAGGCAAGGGAAAAAAAATATCTTTTCATGTGAACGTTCCTTGTAATAGGGTTAAGTATATATTTTGGGTGTTATCTTATATGGAAAGAACAATGAATCACAAGACGTTTAAACATATTTTAGCAAAACAAAAGGGATGCTTTAGAGACATTGTTGATAAGATAGAAGAATTAAAACGATTAAATGAATTACTTTCGCTTTATTTGGAAGTTGATTTGGCGCCTCATTGTCAAGTTGCTAACTTTAGATCGGGGTGCCTCATCATTCAGGTAGATTCTTCCGTGTGGGCGATGCGTTTACGCTATCTTTTTCCTGATTTATTAAGTCGATTGCGTTATGAGGCTCGGCTCACGCAACTGCTTTCTTTAAATTGTATTGTTCGTCAATATGTTGATGTGGAAAAATCGCAACGAACTCCACTGCCGTCTCGATTATCATCAGTGGGTAAGTATTTTCTGGAGGATTTGAAGCGTAGGGAGGAACATGAAAGATAAATTACAGCAACCAAACAAAATAAAAGAAAATAATCAACGGCAAAAGATAGAAGAAAATATTGATTTGACAGATGAAGATTCTTTTCCTGCAAGTGATCCGCCGTCTTGGACGGTGGGAAAAAAGAAAGACAGAGACAAGAAAGAGAAAAAATTATCTGTGAGAACATCTCAATGACGAAAAATCGGTAGCTGTAATGAACGCAGCGAATTACAGGGAAGTAGAAGGGTGCGCAATATGCCGTAGCCCCAGAGTTAAAGGTGTCGCTGCTGCATCTTCAAATGTTACATATTCCCATGCAGATTTTTTTGCGAGTAAAGTGCGTAGCAATAAATTATTGAGTGCATGACCGGATTTGTAACCAGAGAAACCGCCAATGATGGGGCCTAGTAAATAAAGATCACCCATGGCATCCAAAATTTTATGTTTTACAAATTCATCGTTATAACGCAAGCCATCTTCATTTAGAACGCGATAGTCATCAACGACAATGGCATTATCAAGGCTTGCGCCAATGGCTAAATTGGCATTTCGTAATTTTTCATAATCAGAAAGAAAGCCGAAAGTACGAGCACGGCTGATTTCCTTGACATAAGAGCTAGAGGCAAAATCAATGCTGGCTGTTTGTGATCGACTCTTGAAAACAGGATGCTCAAAATTAATGGTGAAATTAATTTTAAATCCTTCAAAAGGTTCGAATGAAGCAGTTTTATCACCGTCTTTTACCGTGATTTTTTCTTTGATGCGAATATAACGTCTCGGTGCATTTTGCTCTTCAAAACCTGCCGATTGCAGTAAAAAAACAAATGGGCTGGCACTGCCATCCATGATGGGGATTTCAGGTGCAGTGACGTCAACATAGGCATTATCAATGTTTAAGCCTGACATGGCCGATAGCAAATGCTCTACTGTTGAAACACGTATTTTGTCGTTGCCAAGACAGGTAGACAAGGTGGTGTCGATCACGTTGCTGGGCGTTGCCTTGATTTCAATGGCGGGAGTGAGATCCAGGCGTCTAAAGATAATGCCAGTGTTTATCGCTGCGGGGCGTAAAGTGAGAGTGGCTTTTTCACCAGAATGTAATGCAATCCCCGTGGCTTTGATGATACGACGTAAGGTGCGCTGTTTGATCATTCAACTTTTTCCTGTTCTTTACGACGTAAGAAAGTGGGGATGTCAAGGTAATTTGTTTCTTCCGCACTCGTCGTTTGTGGAGCTGTTTTCGTATTTGTTTTGTTGTTTTGTAGGGTTTGTTTTCGCATAAATGTGGGATGTTCGAGTTGTTGATAATTCAAGGGCGCTTCGTGTAAGGACTCTCGTGAGCTTGTTTTAGAGAGCGTATCTGAAGCGTGGCTTAAACCTGTGGCAACAATGGTTACTCGCATTTCATCACCTACTTCAGGATCAATGACAGTGCCCACTACAACTGTAGCAGATTCAGAAGTGAAA
>MGYM01000011.1:34375-47182 GCA_001801745.1 Gammaproteobacteria bacterium RIFCSPLOWO2_02_FULL_38_11 | reverse complement strand
CCACCGCCTCAAATTCTCCAATCGACATGTCTACACCCGCCGTAATATTGACTAACACACCGCGTGCACCCGCCAGATTAATATTTTCAAGAAGAGGACTTGCAATAGCAGATTCTGCTGCTGTTCTTGCGCGGTTCTCTCCCGTTGCAATGCCAGTACCCATCATGGCAACGCCCATCTCTGACATGACTGTGCGAACATCAGCAAAATCAACATTGATCAAGCCGGGTCGTGTGATTAAATCTGCAATGCCTTGTACTGCACCTAATAAAACATTGTTTGCTGCTTTAAAAGCATTGAGGAGAGTAATATTTTTTCCTAAAACACTCAAGAGTTTATTATTGGGAATGGTAATGAGGGAGTCGACATATTGCGTTAAGGTTTTAATGCCTTCTTCTGCAATTGTCATTCGTTTCTTTCCTTCGAAAATAAAAGGTTTTGTAACAACAGCCACTGTCAAAATACCCAGTTCTTTGGCGATTTCTGCAATAACCGGTGCTGCACCTGTGCCTGTGCCGCCACCCATGCCCGCTGTGATGAAGACCATGTCTGCGCCTGATAAAGCATCGCGGATACGTTCACGATCGGCCAATGCGGCTTGTTTTCCTATTTCAGGATTGGCGCCTGCCCCTAAGCCTTTTGTGATCGATTCGCCTAATTGCATAATGATGTCTGCATTCGAGTGTTGAAGGACTTGCACGTCAGTGTTAGCACAAAGGGTGCTGACACCTTGGATTTTTTCAGAAATCATATGTTCCAGTGCATTACCTCCGCCTCCGCCCACACCGACGATTTTAATAATAGCGCTTTGCTTTGTCTCTTTTTTTAGTGACATGCCTTTTCTCCTTAAAAGTTTCCTTTAAACCAATCTCGCATGCGTTTCCAAAGACCTTGGTTATTGCTGTTCATCGAGGATTCACCGCGCTGACGTCGTTGATTTCCTATTAATAGTAAACCTGCGCTCGTCGCATAGATGGGATTATTGATAACATCGCTTAAGCCTAAAATGAATTGCGGCGTGCCTAAACGTACGGGAAGTTTAAGTACGTGTTCTGCAAGGTCCAATAACCCATTGATTTTGCTTGCCCCGCCCGTAAAAACAATGCCCGCTGGAATTTGTCCGGCATAATTACTGCGGCGAATTTCATTATGGATGAGCGTTAATAATTCTTCATAACGTGATTCAAGGACTTCTGATAATGTTTTACGTGGAATATGACGCGAGGGTCTGTCGCCAATGCTTGAGACTTCAATGATGTCATGTTGATCGACTAATTTGGAATTGGCAGAGCCATATTTAATTTTTAATTCTTCTGCATATTGTACGGGTGTATGTAATGCTATCGCGATGTCATTTGTGGCTTGATCGCCTGCAATAGGGATAACGGCGGTGTGTCGAATGGCGCCCTGTGTGAAAATGGCAATGTCAGTTGTTCCACCCCCCATGTCAACCAAACAAACGCCAGATTCTTTTTCATCTTCTGTTAATACAGAATAACTAGAGGCCAGTTGTTCTAAGATGATGTCAGCAACTTCTAATCCGCAGCGACGAACACATTTAATGATGTTTTGTGCGGCACTGACTGCGCCCGTTACCATATGTACTTTTGCTTCAAGACGTACGCCTGACATACCAATCGGTTCTTTGATTCCAATTTGATTGTCAATGATAAACTCTTGTGGGAGCACATGAAGGATTTTTTGATCAGCAGGAATAGGTACAGCTTTTGCGGCGTCTAGAACACGCTCAACATCGTATGTTGCAACTTCTTGATCGCGGATGGCGACGATGCCGTGCGAATTTAAACTGCGTATGTGTCCTCCCGCAATGCCTGTGTAAGCAGAGTGAATTTCACAGCCTGCCATTAATTCTGCTTCTTCTATAGCATGTTGTATTGAGTTGACAGTTGAATCAATGTTAACAACTACGCCACGTTTTAATCCGCGAGAGGGATGTGAACCTATTCCAATAATTTCAATTTGATTATCAGAATTAAGTTCGCCCACCAAAGCAACGATTTTAGAAGTGCCAATGTCCAAGCCGACAATTAAATTTTTACCCAACTTTTTCTTTACCATAATATTTTGTTCCTTTTTTATATTTCACAGCCATCCCATGTGCATACCTTAAATCGATATATTCGATCGCGCCTTGTTGTGTTAAGCCGGGGTAGGATCTAACAAAACGATCTAAACGTTTTTTCAAATCTTTCTGTCCTAATATAAGTTTTATTCCATTGTCTAATTCAATATTCCATGTTTCTTGATGTGTTAGTTCCAGACTTTTTATTTTTAAATTCACATAAGAAAATTCTTCATTTAATAAAATATAAGTTTGCCATACATTATGTTGTTCTCCTGTGGGGCCACATAAATCAGGAAGAGAAAGTGAAATCTCTTTTGGATCACCAAAAAACTTGCCCTCACTATTAATTAAATTATGCTGACACCAGCTTGCTTTGGGTTTTTGTTCTTGTAGTTGAATATGAAGGCGATTGGGCCATTCTTTTGAAATTAAAACTGTATTCAACCAAGGAAACCGTAAAAGACGTTCGCGTAAGTCCCCCATATTTATGGTGAAAAAATTATTTTTTGTAAAAGGTAAAATAGCTTGGCGAATCGCTTTTTTGTCGATGTGTTGACATTCTCCTTCTATCGTTATCACTTGAATAGGAAACCAGCTCGGATCGTGTAACTTTATCCAGCACCAAAATACAATGAAGGAAAGGAGAAAGAAAAAAGAAACTCTCACTAACCACAGGCCTTGCTGTTTTCGAAGTTGCTGTCGATCCAGTATGCGTACGGCATGAGTCCGTTTTTTTTTCCGCTTTTTCATAATCACAGGGCGCACATTACATTGTGCGTTAAATCATAGTTAATTTTGCGCAAACACGCTAGGTCTTTTTAATTTAACTTTTAAGACTTACGAGATGGTATTCATGGGTGGTTCAAAAGAAGTGATATTTTCTTGTACTTCTTTGTGTCTCTCAAAAGCCAGCTGAATGAGTTTGTTTATTAATTCGGCATAACTAATGCCGCTTTTCTCAAACATTTTTGGGTACATGCTAATACGAGTAAAGCCCGGTAATGTGTTTAGCTCAGAGATATAAACTGCTAAATTTTCTGCATTGATAAGAAAATCAACGCGTGCCAGACCTTCGCAATTTATCGCACGAAAAGCAGTTTTAGCCATGGTTTGAAGTTGATGAGCAAGTGATTCAGATAAATCAGCGGGAATTTGTATGCGACTGTTGTTATCGAGGTATTTTGCTGCGTAATCATAAAATTCACGCGAAGGAAAAATTTCACCTGGGATAGAGGCAATGAGTTCATCATTGCCTAGCACAGCGACTTCGATTTCTCTTGCTTGTGGTACGCCGGATTCAATAATAATTTTACGATCAAATTGACAAGCCAAGCTCATTGCAGCAGGTAATTCTACAGAGGTATGTACTTTGCTGATACCAACGCTTGAGCCTAGGTTGGCTGGTTTTACAAAAAGAGGGTAATGTAATTGTTTTTCGATTTGATCCTGTATTTCTTCGGGATTTTTTCTCCATTGTTTTCGTGTCGTCCAGTAAAAATCCGTGATAGGTAAGCCTGCTTGTTTTAATACGGTTTTCATTAACACTTTATCCATGCCTAAGGCAGAGCCTAATACGCCTGCGCCGACGTAAGGGATGTTAGCTAGTTCAAGTAAACCTTGGATGCAGCCGTCTTCACCGTAGGTGCCGTGAATTAAAGGAAAAACAACGTCAAGTTGTTGTAAGGTTTGTGTTTTATCAATATTTTTTGTAGCTGTGACGGCAAGCAAGGCTTGGTGTTGAGGGTCTGGTAGCAGAGAAACAGGAATATTGTTTTTCGCCAGTAAATTCAGTGAGTCAATGGGCGCTTGTAACCATTCTCCTTGTTTGGTGATGCCAATGGGGATGATGTCATATCGTGTTTGATCAATGGCGGCGATCACTTCTTTCGCTGATAGCAATGAAACTTCATGTTCACCTGAGCGCCCCCCAAATAAAATACCCACGCGAATTTTTTTCATTTATGTCCTTTTAAAAAATATGAATTTCTGGCATTAAGTCTATGTTAAATTTTGATTTTACCGTTACTTTAATAAAACAAATTAAATCTTCAATGTTTTTTGCAGTTGCATTGCCCTGATTAATGATAAAGTTGGCATGTTTTTCTGAAACACAGGCATCTTGAATACGATAACCTTTTAAACCACAGGCTTCAATCAGTTTTGCTGCGTAATTTCCTGGGGGATTTCGAAATACTGATCCACAATTGGGAAGATGAATGGGTTGTGTGTTTTTGCGATGAGCAAGCAATTCTTTGATTTTTTCTAAAGCAATGTTGGCGTCGCCTTTTGGAAATTGAAAATCAGCAGAAAGAAAAAATTCTTCTTGCGGAAAAAAAGTAGAACGATAGGCAATTTTAAATTCGCTTGGTTTGCGTGTGAAGGTTTCACCTTTACGGTTTATCGTTTCTACCGCGATAATATGATCCCAGGTTTCATCACCGTGGCAACCTGCATTCATTTTCAATGCACCCCCCATCGTGCCGGGGATGCCTGCGAGAAACTCACAATGAGAAAAATGTTGTTTTGCAGCAAACCGTGAAAAACTCCCACAACTGACACCCGCTTCTACACGTAAGATTGTGTCATTTATTTTTGTCATTTTATTTAAGCCACCCTGCATTAAGATGACAGTACCAGGAAAGCCTGCATCAGAAATTAAAACATTGCTGCCCAAACCCAAATATAAAAGGGGTTCGTCATCAGGGAGTGTTTTTAAAAAAGAAATTAAATCTGCTTTATCATGGGGTTGGTATAATTGTTTGGCAGGGCCTCCTACGCGAAAGGAAGTATAATTTTTTAAAGAAATATTTTTTAAAACCGTATTTTTAAACATGGAAGTGTTGCGTTAATGTGGGAGCGATATTGCCAATATTGCCTGCACCTTGAATTAATAAAATATCATTATCTTGAATGATTCTTGCTAGTGTTTTAATTAAAACTTCTTTGCTTTCAATAAAGATGGGGTCGATTTGTCCGCGATTACGAATGGCGCGACATAGTGCGCGACTGTCTGCGCCAGGGATAGGTGTTTCTCCCGCAGAATAAACATCTAATAATAATAATTGATCGACGTCTGATAATACTTGCGTAAAATCTTCAAATAAATCTCGTGTGCGTGTATAGCGATGAGGTTGATAAGCCATGACGATGCGTCGATGAGGCCAGGCTTGACGTATAGCTTGTAAGGTTGCCGTGATTTCACGTGGGTGATGGCCGTAATCATCGATCAGTAACGCTTTTTTGTTGGCTGCAAGAGTGATTTCACCGTGACGTTGTAATCGTCTGCCCACGCCTTCAAATTTCAATAATGAGGTTTGTAATGTTTCGTCACTTACACCAATCTCTGTGGCAATGGTGATAGCGGCCAAGGCGTTTAATACATTATGAAGGCCTGGTAAATTTAATTGAATTTCTATTGAAGAAAGTCCAGGGCGTTCTAATAAAAAATAAGTTTGAAATCCTTTTTGGGTAATCTGTTTTGCGCGAACATCTGCTTTCTCTGTAAAGCCATAGGTGATCATCGGTCTTGAAATGGCGGGTAAAATGGATTGTACGACGGGATCTTCATGACATAAAACAGCCAAACCGTAAAAAGGAAGATGGTGTAAAAAATCTAAAAAAGTTAATTTTAATTTTTCAAAATCGCCATGGTAAGTGCTCATATGATCAGCGTCGATGTTGGTGACGATGGCCATGTGGGGATGAAGATGTAAAAAGGAAGCGTCACTTTCATCTGCTTCAGCCACTAAATAAGGGCTTGCGCCCAGGCGTGCATTACTGCCCACACTATTAAGTAAGCCGCCTATCACAAAAGTCGGATCCAAGCCGCCTTCTGTTAAAATGCTGGTGATTAAGCTGGTTGTTGTGGTTTTTCCGTGTGTGCCCGCCACAGCAATACCTTGTCGAAAACGCATTAATTCCCCTAGCATTTGGGCACGGGGTACGACAGGGATATGTTTTTCATGGGCTGACAGAATTTCAGGGTTATCTGCGCTGATTGCAGTTGAGCTGACAACGACGTCGGTGTTTTGTAAGTGGCAAGCGTCATGAGAGAGATAAATGGGAATTCCCAGGGATTTGAGATGTTGTGTCATGCTGCTTTCTTGAATGTCTGATCCTGAAATGTGATAGCCCTCGTGGTGTAACACTTCAGCGATTCCGCCCATTCCCGCGCCACCTATGCCCACAAAATGAACATATTTAATGCGTCGCATGGGGGGTTGAAATGAAAAGTTTGTTGACATTTTCTTTGATCTTGCTAAATTTAACATAGATTTTCCTTAAAATTGGTCTTATCTTTCATCATGAAGAAAATAGCAATTGTGCATGGTCCGAATTTAAACATACTTGGTTGGCGGGAACCTGAGATTTATGGTCATCAAACCATGGAGCATATTAATACAAAATTAAAAATAATGGCAGATGAAAAACAAGTGAAATCAACTTTTTTTCAGAGTAATTCAGAAGGGGAGTTAATAGCGTATTTTCAGATGTTAATACAAGATGCTGAGCCAACGCATTTTATTATTTTCAATCCAGCGGCATTCACGCATAGCAGTATTGCTTTGCGTGATACGCTGCAAGCCGTGTCGATTCCTTTCATCGAAGTACATCTTTCTAATATTCATGCCAGGGAAGTATTTCGTCATCATTCTTATTTTAGTGATATTGCACAAGGTGTGATTTCCGGTTTGGGTGCATTGGGGTATGAGCTTGCCTTGCTTGCAGCGCTACATTATTTGAATTCTAAAGGAGTTTGAAACAATGGATATTCGTAAAATAAAGAAATTAATTGAGTTACTGAATGAGACGGGTGTATCAGAAATTGAAATCAAGGAAGGTGAAGAGTCGGTACGCATTAGTCGTCATAATCATAGTGTCGCTGTTTCTTCTGTGCCGGCAGTCATGCCATTGTCTGTTTCAGAAAATGTTTCTATCCCGGTTGCCTTATCCGTTGTCGATGAAAAGCCTAAGCACACAGTGAATTCTCCAATGGTGGGGACATTTTATGTGGCGTCCTCGCCGAATGCTTCGCCGTTTGCAGTGGTGGGTCAAAAAGTTAAAGTAGGTGATGTGCTATGTATTATTGAAGCAATGAAAATGTTAAATCAAATTGAAGCGGATAAGGAAGGTATTGTCACCGCGCGATTAGTGGAGAATGGACAACCTGTTGAATTTAACCAACCTCTATTTGTGATCGAATAATGGAATCAAATACACGAAAATTAGATAAAGTAGTGATTGCCAATCGTGGTGAAATTGCCTTACGTATTTTACGCGCTTGTCGTGAACTAGATATTAAAACGGTGGCGGTGCATTCCACGGCAGATCGTGATTTGATGCATGTGCGTTTGGCGGATGAATCAGTTTGCATTGGCAATCCTTCCGCTTCTGAGAGTTATTTAAATATGCCAGCGATCATCAGCGCTGCAGAAATTACTGATGCGGTTGCGATTCATCCGGGTTATGGTTTTTTAGCGGAAAATGCAGATTTTGCCGAGCGTGTTGAAACCAGTGGATTTGTGTTCATTGGCCCCCGACCTGAAAGCATTCGTTTGATGGGTGATAAAGTATCTGCGATTGCTTTGATGAAAGAAGCCGGTGTGCCGACTGTGCCGGGTTCTGACGGTGTTTTAAGTGATGATCCAGAAAAAAATTTAAAATTAGCGAAAAAAATCGCGTACCCCGTGATTCTCAAAGCCGCTGGTGGGGGAGGGGGACGAGGGATGCGTATTGTGCACACAGAGAGTCATTTATTAAATGCCATTGCGCTGACGCGCAATGAAAGCCAAATGGCATTTAATAACCCGGCAATTTACATGGAAAAATTTTTGGAGCACCCACGACATATTGAAGTTCAAGTGTTTGGAAATGGTGAAGGTCGCGCTATTTTTCTCGGAGAACGTGATTGCTCTGTACAACGACGTCATCAAAAGATCATTGAAGAGGCGCCTGCGGTGGATTTATCAGAAAAACAAAGAGAAGCCATCGGTGCTTTGTGTGTGCAAGCTTGTCGGCGAATGAAATATCGTGGTGCGGGCACGTTTGAATTTTTATATGAAGATGGAAAATTTTATTTTATTGAAATGAACACACGTATCCAAGTCGAGCATCCTGTTACGGAAATGGTTACAGGAATAGATTTAGTGAAAGAGCAATTGTTGAATGCATCGGGACAGCCGCTTCGTTACAAACAAGAAAATATAAAAATTCAAGGTCATGCGATTGAATGTCGTATCAATGCAGAGGATCCGCTTTCCTTTCTCCCAAGCCCGGGTTTGATCACATCTTATTTTGCGCCTGGTGGGCCGGGTATTCGTGTGGATTCGCATATTTATGCGGGTTATCGTGTTCCGCCGTTTTATGATTCTTTGATTGCAAAAGTGATTGCTTATGGCGAAGATCGCGCAAGTGCGTTAGCGCGTATGAAACAAGCGTTGGAAGAGATTGTGATAGAAGGAATAAAAACCAATATTCCGCTTCATCAAAAATTATTGTGTGAAGATGCGATGATAAAAGGGGGCGTTGATATCCATTATTTAGAAAAGAAACTGCAATTATTTTAAAAATCCTATTTTTGCGAATGCGTGTTTTTCGTCATTGCGAGAAAAATGCGTCCTGTGATTTTGAAAAAAAGTAAAAGGATTCACGCATTTTTCGAAGCAATCTAGAATCGGCTCTAGATTGCTTCGAAAAACACAGAGAAGATTTTCCTTTTTTTGAAATAAGCGGTGTGTTTTTCTCGCAATGACGAAAATCCGGGTAGGGTGTTTTTAACGGACGACTAAAGATTTTTCTCGAGTTTATCCGGTGTATTCTTGTGATGCTTGTCTTTCATTTCTCCTGTCTTCTTGAGCGATGCCTTCAAAAAAACGTGTTGTTTCACTTTTAAAAAAAGTGCTTCCTGATCTTGCCCGCGCTGACTGAGCAGCATGGGCATAGAGTGTGGCTTTTTCTGAAATGAGATAGTGATAGCGTTCGGCGCCATTTTCTAAAAAATAAATAACTTCATTTCTAAATTGGAAATCATCTTTTGATTTAAAAGAAACCGCTGACATAACATCGATTTTTAACATACCTTGTAACAATTTTGTTTTTTGATCAAATTGAATTGCTTTGTCCGCAGATAAATTTGTTATTGTACGAATATCATCGCAGCTTAAAGGTGTTGAATCTTCTAGTTTGAAAAGTTGCTCTCTAAAAATTTGTTTGTGTTCTAGCCATAGATTCGCTTCTTGAAGTGAAAGTCCTTGTTCTTCTTGTATTTTTCTTTTTTCTTTTTCTGTTTCTTCAGCCATTTCTTCAGTTTTTGAAATCAAATCATTAAATTGTTGTTGTGAGGTTATATTCTGATATGTCCAAATCATGTAATACAAAGTTTTTCTTTCAATGGTTTGTTGGTTTAAAATTTTAAATAGATCTTCTTTGTCGAGCCTGCGTGTTTTAATTAACTCATTTAAGCAGGAAAGATAGGCGATTGTTGCCGTGGCATTTTGATTGCGAGCAATCATCATACCCAAAGTCCATCCGTCTTGATATTGTTGTGTTAGCATTCCTAGTAAATCTTTTTTCTTGAGTGTGTTTGGTTCTTCTATTAATTTAGCTAGTAAAGAAAGATAGCGTGTTGTGGTTGCCGCATCTTGATGTTGCGCAATGATGATGCCTAAGGCCCATCCATTTTGATTTTGCTGTGTTAATATTTTTAGTAAATCTTCTTTCTCGATTAGGTGTGTTTCAATGAACTGAAGTAACCAGGAAAGATAGATTGTCGTTGTCGCATCGTCTTGATGCTTGGCAATTATCATACCTAAAGTCCATCCGTTTTCAGTTTGTTGTGTTAGCATTTTTAGTAAATCTTCTTTTTTGAGAATCTGTGCCTCAATTAACTGAGGCAACCAGGAAAGATAGTGTATTGTGGTTGTGGCATCTTGATATCGAGCCAGCATCATGCCAAAGGTTAATCTGTCTTTAATTTCTTGGGTGAGGATTGTTGATAAATCTTCTTTTTCGAGAATGTGTCTTTCAATTAACTGACGTAACCAGAAAAGATAGCTTATTGTTGTGTCAGCATTTTGTTCCCGAGCAATGAGGATGCTTAAAGTCCATCCGTCTTGAGTTTGTTGTGTTAATATTTTTAGTAAATCTTTCTTTTCAAGATCGTGTGTTTCAATGAGCTGAAATAATTGAGAAAGATAAGCCATTATTTCGGCATCTTGATCTCTGGCAATGAGCATACTCAAGGTCCATCCCTTTGGAGTTTGTTGTGTTAGCATTTTTAATAAAATTTCTTTCTTGAGTGCATCTGTTTTAATTAATTGATTCAACAAAGAGAGATAAGTTTTTGTGGTAGCGGCTATTTGATGAGGAAAGCTAATAAGTCTGCTAGAAAAATTCTCTGGGAGTATTTCAAGAATTGCCTGAGGGAGAGTGTTTCCTTCTTTTACTAAGATTGAAACAGAATCTAATAAGTTGTTTACTTCATTGGATTTTGAAATAAAAAAAGAATTTTCAGGAAACGATCGGAGACAGTAAAAAATGCCTTTTTCATCTTCGAAAGCTTGAATTTCCCTTGCTTCTAAATAAGCTGAGTTGATCAATCGACGAGTCAAAGTGACGATAAGAATGTCTCGGATATCTCTTGGTAAAACATATTCTGATTTTTCTAGAATCGCATTATCAAATAGAGAACGCTCACAAAAAGTTTTTTTATCTTCTCCGTAGGGATCAAATAAAATTAATATGGCTTCTTGTATTTCTTTTTGGTCTTTTTCAGATGTTGCTTCATTTAATAATTTAACGTAGCCACGAAGTTTTACCAGTAGTTTATCTACTGTCATTTCTATCAAATGTCGCGCTGTGAGTTGTTTTTTAAATTCCGCGATAAAGGTTTCTTGCATTTCTGAAGCTCGAAGGGCACAAAAGACTGAATGATCATCAGCTACGGCAATCAGACTTAATGTTTCAGCGTTGCGATTAATAACAGTATTGATCACATGGATGTCCATGCGCCTATTTCTGTTTGGATAGCGTTTAAATAAGATTTCATTGGCAATATGTTCTGACAAGGCTCTACGGTAATTTGTAAATTCACTGGCAGGGAAGAGGTCGGTGTGTATTTCAAAAAACGTTTTTGTAAAACCATTGAAGGAAAAATTTGTTGAAGCGGCTGTGTTTAATAGTGGGGTAAGTGGCCCCTTATTTAAGTTAGTATCCACTGACCGTGACCATCTTTGTTTAATTTCATCATACAGCGTGTCAGGATCTAAATTTAAGCCTCCTGGCCAAGTGACAACACCCTTTTTTACGGAGACTTGATTAAAAAAAACAGGGTTTTTTAATCGTGCAAAAACGCCTTGCAAATGAGATGGAGAAAACTTCATGTGGCCACAAAGACCATCTGTGAATGTTACAGACAAAGTCAAATCATCTGTTGGAATTGCGTCAGTGACATCCCAATACATGGATGGTTAACTCCGATCATGTAATTTTTTAAAAAACGATGAATCCACGTTTTGTGATTTTTTTCATGGTGATAACAAGGGAGGGCCATAAAAAAAGATTTAAAATAGCGGGAGTCCAGATAATCCACGCAGGGCTATACTTTAATAAATGCTGTAACCAGAAAAATAAAAATTGATGCAATAAAATAATAACACTGATAGCTAATGTTTGTTGTAATAATGAAAACATATGAAGTCGTTGATAAAATTTCTTGACGAGGGCGCTTGCTACAATCAATGTGGCGGCGTGTTCACCTAGCGGTGAATTACTTAGAACGTCGATGAGTAAACCAACAAACCAGGCGATGCCCAAATTGAAATTTTGCGGTAAATATAATATCCAAAAAAAAACGATCATTTCAGCCCAGCAAGGGTTAAACCAAATTGCAAAACTGGGAGGTGTAATGAGGGTTAGGACTAATGCAATAAAAATTGTAAAAATAATAAAAACCAAATTTTGAAAGGATAATGATCTCATTTTTTTATTTGCTCCGGCCAAATTAATAAAACTTGATGGTGATTCAAGTTGGCGGTGGGTTCAACTACCACTAAAGCAAAATCTTCTCCGCGTTCTTTTTTAATTTCTTTCACAATGCCGACAGGGTAGCCTGCAGGAAAGTAGCCGCCTAAACCAGAACAAACAAGTTTGTCACCTGCTTGGATATTGGTAGTTTCAAGAATGTGTTTTAGATATAAAGTATTATTGAGCCCTGAACCAACCAAAATAGCGCGTTCTCCCGTTCGTGTATTTTGTACGGGAATGGCAGAGCGTGTGTCAGTGATCAATAAGGCGCGGCTTGTGAGGGGGTTGATTTGAATGAGCTGTCCTAGGACACCTTGCGCATCTAAAATGGGTTGGCCTACAAACAATGATTGATTCGCGCCGGTATCTAGAACAACTTCTTGAATAAAGGGATCAATGGTGGTTTCCAGTTGTTGGGCCGCTAAAATTTTATAATTTCCTGTTTTTGGGGCTGCACGTAATAATCCACGTAATTGGGTGTTTTCTTCTTGTAATAAATTCAAACGCTGCAGTTGTGATTGTAAGAGCAAGTGCTCTTCTTTTAATTTTTTATTTTCTTCAAGTAATTTTTTTCGGCTTGTGATGTCTGTGGCGAGGGTGTTTGCTATTTTTGTAGGCCAGGCGACGGTGTATTCAATGGGTAAAACGATTGTTGAAAGCACGGTATGAAGCCATCTCAACTTGTGATGATGATCAAA
>MGYM01000011.1:0-34330 GCA_001801745.1 Gammaproteobacteria bacterium RIFCSPLOWO2_02_FULL_38_11 | reverse complement strand
CCGCCGGTGAGCACCATGCCACGCTCTGCAATGTCGGAGGCAAGTTCCGGAGGGGTTTGTTCAAGTGCCGCACGTACAGCACCGACAATGCCCGCAAGTGGTTCTTGTAAAGCTTCAAGTACTTCATTGCTATTTAAATTAAAACTGCGAGGAATACCTTCCGCCAAATTGCGTCCGCGTACTTCAAAATCGCGGATTTCACTGCAAGGGAAAGCAGTGCCAATTTCATGTTTGATGCGCTCTGCTGTGGTTTCACCGATTAAACTACCGTAATTGCGACGAACATAATTAATAATTGCCTCATCAAAACGATCACCACCGATGCGGACAGATTGTGAATAGACAATCCCATTTAAAGAAATAATCGCGACCTCTGTTGTCCCTCCGCCGATATCCACCACCATCGAACCGCGTGCTTCTTCAACCGGCATGCCTGAACCTAAGGCGGCCGCCATGGGTTCTTCCATGAGATAAACTTCACGTGCGCCTGCGCCTAAAGCAGATTCACGAATAGCGCGACGTTCTACTTGAGTGGAGCCACAAGGAACGCTGATTAATATGCGTGGACTGGGACGTAAATAACGGTTCTCATGTACTTTGTGAATAAAATGCTGCAGCATTTTTTCAGTGACATAAAAATCGGCGATAACCCCGTCTCTCATAGGACGGATTGCAGAAATATTACTGGGTGTTCGACCTAACATTCGCTTGGCTTCAATGCCCACGGCCACGACTTTACGTATGGAAGGGCCATCTTGACGGATGGCAACCACAGAGGGTTCATTTAAAATGATGCCTTTTTCTTTTACATAAACAAGTGTATTTGCCGTGCCTAAATCTACGGAAATATCATTTGAGAATAAACCACGTAATCGTTTGAACATAGAAAGAAGTCCTTATTAGAAGAATGATGCGGATGATTTTAATCAAGACGCGAGGTATAATCCATCTCTTTTTTAACAGAAAAGAGATATAGCTTATGTCCTTAACCTTTGAAGAAGTAAAAAAAATTGCATTTTTAGCCCGTCTTCATTTCAAAGAAGAAGAAATTGCTCCCTTAACGCAGAAGCTTTCTACCATTTTTGACATGGTAGCTCAAATGGAATCTGTGAACACTTCGATGATTGAACCTCTTTCGCATCCTTTGGATCTTCACCAGCGTTTGCGTGAAGATGAAGTCAGCTTGGAAAACCAGCGTGACTTATTTCAAAGTATTGCGCCTTTGGTGATAGCAGGTCTCTATCTTGTTCCCCAAGTGATTGAATAATCTCTTTTTTTAAAAAAGGTGTTTATGATTGATAAAACGATTGTGAGCTTAATACGTGATTTGCGTGAAAAAAAAATTTCGTCTCTTGAATTAACGCAATTTTATTTAGAACGTATCAAAAAATATAATTCTGTTTTAAATGCTTTTATTACCATCATGGAAGACAGTGCATTAGCGCAAGCGAAAAAAGCAGATGAATTGCGATCAAAAGGACAAGCAAAGCCGCTCACAGGCATTCTCATCGCACAAAAAGATTTGTTTTGTACGAAAGGGATAAAAACCAGTTGCGGTTCTAAAATTTTAGATAATTTTATTTCGCCTTATGATGCGACTTTAGTACAACGTTGTTCTCAAGCAGGATTAATTTTGATAGGCAAAACCAATATGGATGAATTTGCGATGGGTTCATCTAATGAAAATAGTTTTTATGGTCCTTCGTTTAATCCCTGGGATTTAAAAAAAGTGCCAGGCGGATCTTCGGGCGGGTCTGCGTCTGCGGTGGCGGCGCGTTTGGTGCCTGTTGCAACGGGAACAGATACGGGTGGCTCAATACGCCAACCGGCGGCGTTTTGTGGATTAACAGGATTAAAGCCCACTTATGGCATGGTGTCGCGCTTTGGCATGATCGCTTTTGCTTCGAGTTTAGATCAAGGTGGGCCCATCACACTGACAGCTGAGGATGCTGCACACATGATGAATGTGTTTGCAGGTTTTGATCCTTTGGATTCAACGAGTATTGATCGTAGCTATCCTGATTTCACACAAAATTTAAATCATACTTTGCAAGGGATTAAAATTGGGATACCTGAAGAATTTTTTTCAAAGGGTTTAGATCCAAAAGTAGAAGTGGTGATACAAACTGCGATGAAAGAGTATGAAAAGCTGGGTGTAAAGTTTGTTTCAGTGAATTTACCGAATAATCATTTAGCTTTACCTGCTTATTATGTTATTGCGCCTGCTGAATGTTCTTCGAATTTAGCGCGTTATGATGGTGTTCGATATGGTTATCGCTGTGAAAATCCTAAAGATTTGCTCGATTTATATTGCCGTACGCGTTCTGAAGGGTTTGGTGCTGAAGTCAAGCGTCGCATCATGATAGGTACCTATGTGCTTTCTGCGGGGCATTATGAAGCTTTGTATGGTAAAGCCAAGCGAATACGCCGACTTGTACAACAAGATTTCATGAAAGCATTTAAAGATGTAGATGTGATTTTGGGCCCAACGGTGCCCAACACGGCATTTGGCCGAGGTGAAAAAATCAGTGATCCGGTGAGTATGTATCTTTCGGATATTTACACGGTGGGTGTTAATTTGGCGGGATTGCCAGGCTTATCGCACGCGGCCGGGTTTGTGGAAGGCTTGCCCGTGGGATTGCAATTAATTGGAAATTATTTTTCTGAAAATAAATTATTGAATATGGCACATCAATATCAAAAAGTGACGGATTGGCATCAACGTATTCCGAAATTAGAGGTGTGAGATGGAATGGGAAACAGTCATTGGTCTTGAGGTACACACACAATTAGCCACGCGATCAAAATTATTTGAAGGCACGGCAACGACCTATGGTGCTGAACCTAACACGCAGGCAGGATTATTGACGTTGGGCATGCCGGGCGTATTGCCTGTTTTAAATAAAGAGGCTGTAAGATTGGCGGTAAAATTTGGTTTAGGTATCAATGCGCAGATCAATCGCTTTTCTGTTTTTGAAAGAAAAAATTATTTTTATCCTGATTTACCGAAGGGATATCAAATCAGTCAATTTACAACGCCCATAGTGGGGAAGGGTTATTTAGACATTGTTTTAGAAAATGGTGAAATAAAACGTGTGGGTATCACACGTGCGCATTTAGAAGAAGATGCAGGGAAATCCTTGCATGAAGATTTTAACGGCATGACGGGAATTGATTTAAATCGTGCGGGGATTCCTTTATTGGAAATTGTTTCAGAACCTGATTTGCGGCAAGCAAAAGAAGCGGTTTCGTATTTGAAAGCTTTGCATGCTTTGGTGAGATATTTAGAAATTTCCGATGGTAACATGCAAGAAGGTTCTTTTCGTTGTGATGCCAATGTCTCTGTGCGACGAAAAGGAGACCCGGTTTTAGGCACGCGTACTGAAACAAAAAATGTGAATTCTTTTCGTTTTGTGGAGAAGGCGATCAACTACGAAGTAAAGCGTCAAATTGAATTACTTGAGCGAGGTGAAAAAGTCATACAAGAAACACGTTTATATGATTCAGATCGTGATGAAACACGCACCATGCGCAGTAAAGAAGAAGCCAATGATTACCGTTATTTTCCTGATCCTGACTTATTACCCGTGGTTCTCGAAGAACAATTTATTGAAAAAATAAAAGAAACTTTGCCGGAATTACCGCAACAAAAATGTGATCGTTTTAAAAATCAATATGAGTTGCCGGATCAGGATGCAATGCTGTTATCGATGAGTCGAGAATGGGGAGATTATTTTGAAGAAGTGGTGAAGGCGTCGGGTGCGTTCCCAAAATTATGTGCCAATTGGATTCGAGTAGAGTTGGCGGCTATTTTAAATAAAAATAATTTAGATATCACACAATCCCCGCTCTCTGCTTTGCAATTAGCAGGATTAATGAAGCGAATTCATGACAATACGATTTCAGGAAAAATAGCAAAAATTGTATTTGAAGCGATGTTGGCAGGTGAAGGTGAAGTAGATAGCATTATTGAAAAACGTAATTTACGTCAAGTAACGGACGGTGGGGCCATTGAAAAAATGATTGATACGGTATTGGCAGCGCATCCAGAACAAGTTCAGCAGTATCGTTCGGGGAAAGAACGTGTTTTTGGCTTTTTGGTGGGGCAAGTCATGAAGGCCTCCAAAGGTCAGGCCAACCCTCAGCAATTAAATGAAATTTTGTTAAAAAAATTAAAACAAAGTTAAATTTCAGCAAGGGTGTCGGTAAGGCTCTGAGGGAATAATTTTAAAATTACTTGTAATTTCCCTTCTCCCCTCGTGGGAGAAGCTGGTTACGCCAAAGTGTGGAGCGCCTAGCGAACAGGATGAGGGGAAAATAAAAAAAGAGAATAAACATTTAATATTACGTTAAGTTACCTCTACTATACTAAAAATAATTAAAAAATAGGGAGGTAATTTTATGCAGAATTTTGACATAGAAAAGAAGTTGATGTTGATAATTGCTGTTTTACATGAAGAGTTTTTAAAGCCGCAGTCACAAAGAGAAAAGTTACTCTTATCCGGTTACAAAAGCTGCAATAAAGGAGCTCTCGACAGAAGATCGAGACAGCATAATTGCCTATCTTGAAGCGATAGAGTCTAAAAACGAAAGTAACAGAAAAGGTGCAATTAATTTTTTATTTCATCTTTTTTCGGAAAACCCCGAACCTGTGTTTTCCTTTTTAAAAAGACAGTTTTATCTTAGTTATATACAAAACACTCTAAAAGAGCATGGAATAAATACACAAGATAACAGAATTTCAGAGCGCATAAGAGAACATGTATAGCTGCACGACAACGACAAGAAGATGATTCACAAGGGCCTGCTTCTGTCTCCGCTTTATGGGCTGAGAGGAAAGATCGGGAAAAAAAGAGAATTGAGAAAATTGAAAAAACGCAAAGAGAATTAGAAACTGAAATAAAATCTCAAGGAGTCATGGATAGCCTAAGAGACTATCTTGAGGGGGAACAACAAAAAGAAGTGCAAAAGCAGAAGCCTCAAGCAGATGCTCAACGAGCGCCTACTTCTTCCATAGAAATATCAGCCTCAAGATCTGGTGCGAGTAGTAGCTCGAGTCCATTAGCGTCTGAAAGTGCAAAAAAATTATCGGGAAATGAAGGAAAAAAACGAACAGGAGAACTGACAATAGAATTAAAGAGACAAGATGCAGGAATTTCAGAGCTCTTAAGGGGCATGAGAGATTCTTTTGTTCCGCAAAAGCAAAAAGAGCAGCCGAAGCCTCAAGCGCGTGATCAAGAAGCGCCTCCTTCCTCACAGAAACCCTAGTATTAGTTTCTGATGAAAGTCGTGGTTCGACTTCGTTGCCAGGCCTTCGGTCTGGGAGACCGTCATTGCGAAAAAACGCGTCCTGTGATTTTGAAAAAAAACAAGAAAATCCACGCATTTTTGAAGCAATCTAGTGCGTTACTAAATAAGAGCTCAGTTCTGAATTGCCGCGAAAAACACAAGGAAGCGCTCTCTTCTTTTTGAAACAAGGGGTGTGTTTTTCTCGCAATGACTGTAATCACAATTTCATGATGAAATCAAAATTTAATTTTCAATCTCAAGGTCTTGGGCCTGAAAACTGAAAATGAACCCTTGATTTCAATACAGTAACCTTGATGTTGTTGCCAGGTCGAAGGCCTTGAAATTTCCCCTTTCTCCTTGAGAAAAAAGAGCATTCATCAGGGCGAAGACCTGACAGCGCGGAACTCGTGTTTTCAGCTGTTAGCAATCTACTTGGTTTATACCGGGAAATTATAAGTAATTTTAAAATTGTCCCTGCAGAAGCAGCGAATTACAGGGAATGAGTATTTAATATTAAATTAAGCTATCTCTACTATACTTTAATTAGGCGAATCAAGAGACGAGAGGTAGCGTTATGCCATACACACTTTCTCAAAAAGGAATACTCAGAAAATTAACCATTTCTTTATATGGAGAATGGTTGGTTTCACGAAGCGCAAAACAGCGAGCTTTTCCAAAGACAGTGAGAGAATTGGAAAAACTTTCAGCAGAAGATCGTAGAGAAATAATTGAACTTATAAATAGCGTATGGGCGCTTCCTCACAGAGAGGAAGTGATGAAATCTTTATTGAGTGGTCTTGATGAAATTCTTGGTTTTCTAACACCAAAGGAGATTTTTTCATTTCTTAAAAACCAACTTCGTGTGATTGAGGTTTCTCCTGATTCCGAGAGCCCAGATGTTTGGGAAGATTGGGACAGTGAAAAAGCAGTTAAGAGTGAAACTTTAGAAAAAAAACGAAGTGAGGTTTCTCCTGATTCCGAGGGCCCAGATGTTTGGGAAGATTGGGAATTAGATTGGGACAGTGAAAAAGTAGCCAAAAGTGAAACTTTAGAAAAAAAACAAAAGGAGAGCGTGGAAAAAAAACGAAACGAGGTTTTAGAAGAAAAATGGAAAAATTTGCTTTCTGGAATAAATGCATCTGATCTTAATAAAATAAAATCTATATTTAAAGATAATCTAGATATATTTCGAATATTCAAAAAAACAAAAAAAGAAAATAAAACTGCTTTTGATCTCATGTTAATGAAAGAAAATTTTAATGTAGTAGAGTTTGTTTTTAATAGATTAGTAGATGAAATTTATAAAATGCCCAGGGTTAGACGCTTTGAGGAAATTAAAAAAATAGTAGATAGAATTAATCGTCTTGAAATAGATATAGATAAAAAGATTATTTTTGACGTATTGAAGGCGGCCATTAATCGTTACCCCCGTCTTTCTGAGACTCAAGAGATAAAGAAATTATACCCAGCTACAAAGCCTCCGCTTGAAGAAGTTGGGAATCTCGTTGCTGAAGAATGGTGGGAGTATGAGGAAGATGAACCTCGTCGACAAGCACGAGTAACTTCTAGCCCAACTTCATCTACTACAACCTCAAGTTTTGAGAGTCCAGAAGAATTGGAGGATTGGAATGCGGAGAAAACAATAAAAAGAGAGGATTTAGAAAAAAAACAAATTGCTTCACAAGCTATCATTACTCGAAATTTAGAAAAAAGAAAGCAGGCCTTATTGCGGGAGCTTTCTATTCAAGTTGCTCGTTCTAACCTGGATCTTGTTAGAGAAACGCTGCATCAGATCGAACATCTGCGTGCTAGCCACTTGCCTGTTGATATCAATCCTGTTGACGCTAAGGGCTATACGCCGCTTCATATTGCTGTGTTAGCAGACAATACAAGTCTTGTCTCGGTGTTATTAAAGGCAGGCGCGGATCCATTGAAAAAAGATGCAGAGGGTAATATAGCGCTTCATCTTGCTATCCGAATTTCTTCAATAAAGACAGTGCAGCAACTTCTGGAGCTATATCCTCAGGATCTAGATGTTGAGAATAAGCGTGGCGAAACACCTTTGACAATTGCAATTGATAATCAAAATACAGATATATTGCGTTTATTGATACATGCGAAACTCCAGCACTCATTGTATTTGGAAAAAGATATAGAAATGTTGACAAGAAAGTGCTTGGAGAGTTCGGGGATGCTCAATATTTTGAAGAGTGTATTAAGCGATTTGCCTTTTCATCTTCAAGAAAAATTACGAAAACATCCTGTCGAGATCATGGAAGATGAAATTGATAACATCGAAAGCAACAAAGTATCGATTCAACCAAACAGAGAGCTTGCGTTTGTAAAAAAAGCATCGAATCCTGAAGATTATTTAAATGAAGTAGAAAAAGAAATAGAAAAATATGAAAAATCTAGAAGAATACTCGAGGATCTTCAACAGGATAAGAATGATAGGAGTTGGAGTAGGAAAACAGAAGAACGTCTTGCTGCGCAGAAAGAAGAGGAGCGTAGACGGGTTTTTCCTGAGAACCCCAAATTCTTGCCAAAGGTTGAAAAAAATGAAAATAAAGATGTTTTTCCGACTTCTGCGCAAGCAAGTTCAAGTTCGCCTGTGATTTTTCCGCCTCCAACGCCTAAACTACCAAAAGAACAATTGGGAAAACTAGCGGTAAAACGAGTTCAAGCAGAAATAAGTATCCAACCTAAAGCGTCGCTAGATCTACGACCGAAGGTAGCGCCACCGCCTCGGCCAGCCCCTCTCCCTAAAGAAAGCTTAGATCTGTTAGTGAAGATGTCAAGATCCTCTGCGGTGCCTGTCCCCCCAGAGAGAAAGCAGCAAAAACAGGAAAAGAAAAATTAAGTAAGTTCTTGAAATCTTAAGTAAACCTTATATCTCTAAAATCAAATAGTGTGTTTTTATTTTTCTACTATACTTTTAGTATCATTTTTAATGAAGGAGATGGTTTATGGAAACTGAAAAAGAAGATGAAGGAAAAAAGAAGGATGAACAAGTTTCAACTTTGTCACAAGTAAAAAAATCACCGCCCCCTCTTCCAAAAAAACCAGAAGGCGCAGATTTTGAAAGAGTGAGACGCCAACAACTTCAACAGGCGCAAGAGAAGGTAAAGCGTGAGGCTGAAGCAGCACAAAAACAACTTGCCCATGCTTTGGAAGAAAAAAAGCGTCTTCAGGCAGAAAGACAAAAAATGCAAGCAGATGAAGCCAGAGAAAAAATAATTCAAGAACGACAGGAAGGTATTCAACGAAAGCGAGCGGAACAGCAGCAGGCAGAAGAAACAGAACGTCAGCGTAAAATTTCAGAAGAACAGGCTGTTTCCAAGGGGTTAATAGAGTTACGAAGAGAGAGATTGCAGAATTTAGCGAAGGTTGCTCACCGCTTTGAGGAGCATGATCGTGATGATAGAGTAGAAAAATCAGTGGCTGACTTAATGCAGTTATCCCAAAAACTACAAGAGGAAATAAGATATAAAAGAGAGCTTGAAAAATTTATAGAAGGTACGCAGGAAGAAAGAGCTTTTTTGAAAAAGGAATTAGAAAGGGGGGCGAAATTTCAGGAAGTGAGGACTAGAGTACCAGCTGAGATGGATGCTCTACTTCAGCAAGAAAAGGAAAGTGACGAAAAATTAAAAAATTCTTCAGATCGTAGAATGGAAATTTTGAAAAATATCGATCGAGTTTCTCAGGAAATAAAAAAAGAAAATAATGAAGAACCTAAGCGCACTCTTAGACAACAAGAAGAATTAGAAAAATATCGCAAAGCCATAATGGTTGAGCAAGCTGTTTTTAAACAGGAGCCGGTATCCTCTAAAACTCAAGCATTTTTTCCCCAGTATCTCGATAAAAGAAAACTCCAGGAAGAGTTAGAGAAGATAAGAACAGAAACCTTATCTCTTCAGCTTAAGCTGAATCCATCAGAAGGTGAAAAAGATGAGAAGATTGGATTTGCCATGCAGAGAGCGGCGATTAAATTAGATCCTGAGTCCTATTCTTACGATATTAAATCTCTCGATCGTCTACTGCCGGATGAGAAGAAGAAAGCAATAGATGAAATGAAACCATTAACAGGCAAAGAGGAAGAAATAATTCGTCAACGGCTGGAAGAATTATATAAAAACGAAGCAGCGCTTGGGAAAAAGTTAAGAGCTTTGGAATCATCTGTAAATGATACTATTTCATTGCCTAATCAACTCGCAGGACTTCGCTTGGAGCCGGCGAAGCTGAAGCAAGCTTTAGAGGATAATAGAAAAGAAGCATCCCTTTATCAGCAGAAATTGGAAAAGGAAAAAGCATCAGATACAGTTAAAAAGAGTTGGCGTGAGGAATTATCTAAGATAAGAGGAAGGGGCGAAGTGCTTGAGAAGAGACTTAGCGGTGTACAGCCTGAGCTTGATAAGATCTTGTCGGGGTCAGAGGAGGAGGCCAAAATACTTCACGAGCCTACAGCTTCATCATCTCCACAAGAAGAGTCTACAGCCTCATCTTCGTCATCTTCTCCAGAAGAGCCTGTAGCCGACTCGCCATCTTCTCCAGAAGAGCCTGCAGCGCCATCATCTTCGCAGGACAAAGGGAATCCGTCGAAACCTTCGACGCGATGAAGATATGGTTTTTTACGTGCGGCTAGTCATGAGATTCTTCATCGACTGAAAAAGACGACCCACAGCCGCATTGTGTTTTAGCTTGAGGGTTGTGGATGATGAATTGGGCGCCTGAAATATCTTCTTTGTAATCTACTTTAGCGCCAGTGAGGTATTGCAAGCTTACGGCATCTACAATAATTTTCACTTTCGGTTTATCAGAAGTTGTTTCAATCATTTTCTCAATAAGTGTGTCGGTGAGGTTACACGTTTCGTCGAGTGTAAAACCGTATTGTAAGCCTGAGCATCCCCCGCCCGTGATATAAACACGTAACATTAAATTTTGATTATTTTCCTCATCGATGAGATTTTTTATTTTGAGTAGGGCAGCATCAGTGAATAGAAGTGGGGTGGATGTCATCATAATACTACCGTATTTAGAAAATCGAAATTGAGATCATTCTAGATGTTTTAATGATAGAAATCGAGTTATACTTTCTGCGTTTAAAGTATGTTACCCCTTATCTGTTATGACACAGTAAATTTCTCAAAAAAAGAGGTTTGTATGGAAAATCGAGATTTAGAAGGTTTATTTGAAAAATCGGTTCAGAAAAAAGAATATCATCCTACCTATCATACAACACATAACAAAACGCATCTTACTGCTTCACAAATGTTGAAATTAGCTAATTATCTTTATCAAGTTCCTGAGGTTCATTTTTCTGAAGAACGTGATTTTGTTTCTGATCAGGATAAGGACACCTCTGAAAATTAAAAATAAAAATGAGTGCGCCTCGTTTTAACGCAAAATTTTTAATTTTCAAAGGCGCCCTTTAGCAAAGTATTAACGACACTTTCGCTAGCCTCAGGTAGTCTCAAGGCAAAGGCCCGTTTTGCTTTCTCTAATGCATTTTCACGAGAAAAACTTGTTATAAGCTCAGCCAAGATTTTTGCATTTAATTGTGATTGAGGAAGTAAGATGCCTGCCCCTTTATCTACTAAATAAGCCGCATTTGCTGTTTGATGATCATCAATTGCAAAAGGAAATGGAATTAAAATACTGGCAACACCGACTGCAGCTAATTCTGATACCGTCAACGCGCCTGAGCGACAAACCACAATATCAGCCCAGGCCAAGTGCGCCGCCATATCCTCAATAAAAGCTTCGAGTTTTACAGCCATAATGCCGCCGTAATTTTTTTTTGTTATTTCAAAATGTTTTGAGCCTGTTTGATGTACGATCTCACAAAAACCAGAGGGCAGTAAGCTTGCTAGCTTTGGAAAAGTTTCATTTATCGCTTGTGCACCGCGACTGCCACCTAAGACTAAAATACGTAAAGGCCCTGTGCGATGTTGAAAACGAATTTTAGGTGGAGGAAGTTGTAGAATGTCTTCACGTATTGGGTTGCCCGTTAAAATAGGATGGTATTTTTCAGGAAATGTGTGGGGAAAGGCTTGCATGATTTGTTTTGCAAAATGCGCTAGGATTTTATTAGTTGTGCCAGGAATCGCATTTTGTTCGTGAATGAATAAAGGAATTTTGAGTAACACTGCCGCCATACCGCCAGGGCCGCTGGCATAGCCACCTAACCCCAATACTTTGTCTACTTGAAGATGGCGTAATAGTTGAATGGATTGCACAAGAGAATAAATTATTTTAAAAGGCGCCATCAATTTTTTTAAAAATGATTTTCCGCGAAAACCTGCGATAGAAATAAAATATAAAGGGATAGAGGCTTTGGGGACGAGTGTGGCTTCTATGCCTTCATGTGTTCCTAGCCAAGCAACTTCAATGCCTTTTTTTTTTAACTGTTGTGCAATCGCAAGCGCTGGAAAAACATGACCTCCTGTGCCACCTGCCATGATTAAGATTTTCATAGATAGCTCAAATTTCTTTTTCTATTTTCATAATCAATGCGTATCAAAATAGAAATGGCAACACAAGAGATTAATAAACTACTGCCGCCGTAACTCATAAAAGGTAAAGTTAAACCCTTGGTGGGAAGTAACCCAGTGTTGACACCAAAATTAATTAAAACTTGTAAACTGATCCATAAACCAATGCCATAAGCGACATAGGCTGCAAAATCATATTGAAGTTCTTGTGCGCGTCGTCCGATCATGAATATGCGAATTGTTAAGAGTGCATAGGTTGCAATGAGAAATAGAGCGCCGAGTAAACCTAATTCTTCAGTTAATATTGCAAAAACAAAATCGGTGTGCGCTTCCGGTAAATAAAATAATTTTTGAATGCTTTCACCTAAACCTACCCCAAACCAATTTCCTCGGCCGAAAGCAATCAAGGATTGTGTAAGCTGATAACCGCTGTCAAAAGGATTTGCCCAGGGATTTAAAAAAGACGTTAAGCGTTGTAGTCGATAAGGTGAGGAAATGGCGAGAATGCTAAAAGCCGTCAATGATAATACCAATAATCCCATGAATTGCCCGAGGCGCGCGCCCGCTAAGAACATCATGCCCAAAGAAGTTGCCAGTATCACTGTGGCGGCGCCAAAATCAGGTTCTTTGAGTAATAAAATGCAAATAATGATGAGGATTAATAAGGGTTTGATAAAACCAATTAAGCGCTCGTGAACTTCTTCGCGATGGCGTACTAAATAACTGGCAAGGTATAAAATCATGGCGAGCTTCATGAATTCAGAAACTTGAATTGAAATAGGGCCTGCGCCTAGCCAGCGTGCGCTTCCGTTGACGTGTTTTCCTATGCCTGGAATTAATACAATAATCAATAAAAGTAAGCCTAAAATGAGTAATTGTGGCCCCAACTTTTGCCAAGTTTTAATAGGGATATTAATTGTAATGAGCGCCAAACCCAGGCCTAAGGCGAGGTAGATGAGTTGTCTTGTGAGATAACGAAAGGGGTGGTGGTAGAAATGCGTGGATAGGCTGATAGAGGTGGAGGCGACCATCAGTAACCCTATCAGCAGTAATATTGCCGTGGCAATTAAAAGATAGCGATCATAGAGTGTCACAGATTTCATTACTACGTTCCTCGTAATGCCCGGAAGCAACGAGCAAAAACTTCGCCCCGATGATGATAATCTTTAAACATATCAAGACTAGCACAAGCGGGGGAAAGTAAAACGATGTCTCCAGATTTTGAAATTTTAAAGGCCACGCGACTGGCTTCTTCTAAATCTCTTACATGAATGATTTCACAGCATCCTTTTAAAGCGTCTGCAATCAAAGGAGCGTCTTGTCCGAGTAATAACAGTGTTTTTACATGCGAAAGCACGGGTTCTTTTAAAAGTTCAAAATCGGCCCCTTTTCCAACGCCGCCTGCAATTAAAATGATTTTGCCTGATGTTGTCGTGCCTAGCCCTTGGATAGCGGCGAGGGTGGAGCCAATATTAGTTCCCTTCGAGTCATCATACCAATGAACGCCGTTTAAATTCCCTAACCATTGGCAGCGATGAGGTAAGCCAGAAAATGTTTGCAGGGCAGTTAATTTTGCTTGGCGTGGTAAATCCATTGTAGAGGCCAAGGCAAGTGCAGCTAGAGCGTTTAACCAATTATGTTTTCCCGAAATTTTTAATTCAATCACAGGCAATAATTTTTCATGGTGTTCTGCGAGATAGATTTCATTTTTTTCTGAAAGGAGATGAAAGTCAAATTCAGAAGAGGCGCCAAATGTTATTTTTTTAGAAACAGAATAGTGAGGGATGGTTGCCATGTCATCGCCATTGTAAATAGCTGTTTTACAATTTTTATAAATTCTTTGTTTTGATGAAATATAATTTTCAAGTGTCAGGTGTCGATCTAAATGATCAGGGCTAATATTTAAAACAGTGGCAGCATGTGCTTTGAGTGACTGTGTTGTTTCAAGCTGAAAGCTTGATAATTCCAAAACATAAAATTCAGGCGGAGGGTTTGTTAGTAAATCTAAAGCAGGGACGCCGATATTGCCACCGACAAGTCCTTTTCTATTTGCTGCAGAAAGCATATTGCCGACAAGGGTGGTGACAGTGCCTTTTGCATTAGAACCCGTGATTGCAATGATAGGGGCTTTTGCTTGACGTACAAAAAGTTCGATATCGCCGATGATGTTGATTTTTTTTTCTTGAATTTTTTTTAAAACAGAGTCAGGCAGTGCCAAACCTGGGCTCAGAATAATCTCGCTTGCTTTTTCTAAAATAGATTCGTAAAAATTTCCTAGAAAACACGGTGTGTCGGGGAACTCAAGTTTGAATTGAGAAAGTGAAGGCGGGTTTTCACGTGTATCGATAATTTGGAAAGGTATTTTTTCTCTTGAAAAAAAACGGGCACAAGATAGTCCCGTATTGCCTAAACCCAGAATAATCATTGTCATTATCAATTACCGTATTTTTAACGTGGCAAGACCACATAAGACAAGGACGAAAGTGATAATCCAAAAGCGCACGATAACGCGAGGTTCAGGCCAGCCTTTTAATTCAAAATGGTGATGCAGTGGTGCCATTCTAAAAATACGTTTGCCTGTTAGTTTAAAAGAAGCTACTTGCAAAATAACCGAGAGTGTTTCAAGCACAAACACGCCACCCATGATCAGCAGTACCAATTCTTGGCGTACAAAAACAGAAATGATACCTAGAGCTGCGCCAAGTCCAAGCGCGCCAACATCACCCATGAATACTTGAGCGGGATAGGTGTTAAACCAAAGGAAACCCAAGCCCGCACCCACGATAGCAGCACAAAAAATTGTGATTTCTCCTACGCCAGAAATAAAGGGGATACCCAGGTAACGTGCAAATTCAGCATTTCCTGAAAGATAGGCAAAAACACTTAAACCTGCGGCGACTAATACGGTGGGCATGATAGCAAGACCATCCAGACCATCTGTTAGGTTGACGGCATTGCTTGTGCCAACGATGACAAGATAAACAAATAAAATATAAAAATAACCCAGTGGTAAAAACCAATTTTTTACAAAAGGAATCAGTAAATGTGTTTCCGCTGGTGTTTGTGCCGTAAAAAATAAAAAAGCAGCACAAGACAAACCGAGTAAGGATTGCCAAAAAAACTTAGTGCGAGCAGACAAACCCTTTGAGTTTTTATAAATGATTTTGCGTTGATCATCCAACCATCCGATAGTACCAAAGCCCAGCATAATCAATAACGCTATCCAAATAAATCGATTACTTAAATTTCCCCATAACAAAGTGCTGCAAGTGATAGCAATTAAAATGAGTGCGCCTCCCATCGTAGGAATGCCGGCTTTTGAAAGATGAGATTGGGGGCCGTCATTACGAATTGCTTGGCCGATTTGATAATGATTCAATGAGCGAATGAGGAAAGGGCCTAAGAGTAAGGTCATGCTTAATGCAGTGATAACACTTAAAATGCTGCGCAAAGTGATATATTGAAAAACATGGAAGCCACGATAAAATTGTTCTAACAGAACTGAGAGCCAGACTAACATTATTCCCCCTTTAATGCCTCGACGACTTCTTCCATCTTTGTACTGCGCGATCCTTTAATTAAAACAGTATCTTTAGGCGTTAAGTGTTTTTTTAGATAAGCGATAAGTTCAATTTTGTTTTCAAAATGTTTGGCTGTTTTCTCATTGCCAAATGCTTTAACAGTATAGGCAGATAAGGGGCCTAGTGCGAGCAGGCAATGAATTCCTTTATTTTTGGCTTGTTTTCCGAGTTGTTCATGATAATAAACAGCATCAGATCCTAATTCCCCCATATCTCCTACCACGAGAATTTTATTGCCGGGTTGATGTGTTAAAAAATCCAAGGCAGCGAGGAAAGCGGTGGGGTTAGCATTATAGGTATCATCAAAAAGGGTTGCTTGATTAAAAGCCGTGTATCTGTTCATTCTCTTTTTTTCGGGGATGATGGATTCCAGGCCTTTTTTTACATCGGTTAAAGCTATTTCCAATGAGAGTGCTGCACAGGCGGCGGCTAAGGCATTCGTGACATTATGTTTTCCTAAGAGAGGGAGGGTAATGGAAGTAGTATCGTTACCATAATGTAAATTAAATTTTGGAAATCCCTCAGCTGTCATCACAATATCAGACGCATAAACATTATTTTTTTTAGTTAAACCAAAAGTAAAATATTTGCGATGTTGATTTTGTTTTTTAAAAAAATCATAGAATGTGTCATCATGATTTAGAATGGCGACACCTTCATCAGAAAGAGCATCATAAATTTCACTTTTTGCTTTTGCGACATCTTCCAAGGAGCCAAAACCTTCAAGATGCACGGGTGCAATAGTGGTGATAAGTGCAATGGTAGGTTTTGCTAAAGAGGCAACGTAAGAAATCTCACCCGGATGATTAGCGCCTAATTCAATCACTGCAAATTGATGTGTTTTTTTGAGTTGTAATAATGTCAGTGGTACACCGATTTCATTATTGAGCGTCCCTGTGGTTGCTAAGCTAGCTCCTTTTTGTGAAAGTATATTAGCAAGTATGGATTTTGTGGTTGTTTTTCCGCAGCTACCGGTGACTGCAATTAAAGGCAAGGTGAATGTCTGACGCCAAAGTTGTGCAAGTTGGCCTAAAGCTTTTATTGTATCTGGCACGATAATTAAAGGGATAGACGATGTGACCGCATGGGAAACGATGGCTGCTGTTGCGCCTTTCTCAATAGCCTTATTTAAAAGATCATGACCATCGAAATTTGCGCCACGAATAGCAATGAATAAAGCACCGGATTGTAATGTACGTGAATCGATACTCACATTATTGAAAAGAATATTTTTATGTTGAATAGGCTGGCGTAAGCAAGTTTGAATGAAATGTAAATCTAGCATGGGTGAACTCACGTCGTTCTATTTTCTAAAGCTAATTTAGCCTCAAGACTATCATTAAAAGGAATTTTTTTATTTCCAAGTTGTTGATAGTGCTCATGGCCTTTTCCGGCGATAAGCACGATGTCTTCATTTTTAGCGCAGTTTATAGCATGAAAGATGGCGCGTCGACGATCATGTTCAACGACAATATTATTTTTGTTTTTAAAACCCCTTAGAATTTCGTGGATGATTTCTTTAGGATCTTCATCTCGGGGATTATCATCTGTAAGAATAACGTTATCTGCATTTTTTTCTGCGATACACCCCATCATAGATCTTTTCATTTTATCGCGATTACCGCCGCAGCCAAAGACACACCACAAAGCGCCTTGGCAATAAGGGCGAAGGGTTTCTAAGGTTTTCTGCAGTGCATCGGGTGTATGAGCATAATCCACGATAATGAAGGGTTGATTTTTACTGCCTATTTTTTCCATACGTCCTGGAACAGGGTCAAGCTGGCTGAGCAGATGAAGTATTTCTGGCAGTGGAATAGGATAAGTACCCAAAACGCAGAGTGTTGCCAATAAATTTGAAAGATTGAATTTTCCTAATAAAGGACTATGAAACACGCCATCGCCCCAAGGTGTTTTGATGGCTGCGAAGACACCGTCTTTATTTGAATTAAAAGATTGAACATGTGTTAGGGGGTAAGAAGAAGAGGCTTTTTCGTGAAGACTGTAAGCCTGTTTTTTGATTTCTTCAGGAATAGTATCAAGCCAAGTTAAGCCATGAGGATCGTCGATGTTAAGTATTGCAGATTGCACAGGGTAGTCATGGAAAAGTGATTTTTTACATTGTGCATAGTCTTCCATCGTCCCATGATAATCCAGATGATCTTGTGTGAGATTTGTGAAGATGCCGACTTTAAATTTCAAGCCTTGAATACGTTCTTGTTTTAAAGCATGTGAAGATACTTCCATTGCAACACATCGTGCGCCCTGATCATGCAATTCACGTAAAATATGATAAAGCGTAAAGATATCGGGTGTTGTGTTATTAAGGGGATGTAAGTGTGCTCCTATTCCATAACCTAAAGTACCGATTACCCCACAAGGCGTGCCATAATCACGCAATGCGTTTGCGATGAAATGAGAACAAGATGTTTTTCCGTTTGTACCGGTAATACCAATTAAATCCAGCGTATGTTGAGGATGTTGGTAAAAGCGGCTCGCAATACAACCAAGATATTTTTTAAGATTTTGAATATAAATGAGGGGAATTTTCTTTTCTGCGTAATTCAGGATATCAACATGATTTTCATCAAGACTATCCGAAACGACAGCGCGAGCGCCTTTTGAAAGCGCTTCTTCCATAAAAATTTTCCCATGTTCTTTTAAACCTGGGATAGCGAAGAAAATGCTACCGGGTTCAACGGTGCGAGAATCCAATGTGATTTTTTCACACGTGATATCTTGTGTTTTGGAGAGTGTAACCCAGTCATGCAAAAGTAATCGCAAACTGGGAAAATTTTTCATTTGCATAGTTATTCACGTATGAGAGGTATGGCTAACAAACGTAATGTTTGGCTGGCGATATCGGCGAAGACAGGTCCTGCAGTATAACCGCCAAAATGCGTGTTGCCAGACAAATTATATAATACAACCGCGACGAGTAAACGAGGTTTATTGCTAGGAACGATACCGATAAAACTACTATTATAATTATGTTTCAAATAACCCTGAGGGCCTACACGAAAAGAGGTACTTGTTTTCCCTGCAACGGGGTAACCGGGTATACGTGCTAAGGGGGCGGTACCTCCTTTTTCAGTAACACCTTCCAACATTGTTAATAACTCTTTTGCCGTTCTTTGACTAAGCGCAGGTATGCCTTCAGGTACTATGGTAACGGGGGTGATGGAAAGGGGAATTTTCATGCCTTGATGAGCTAAGGTAGCATAAGCTTGGGCGAGTTGTAGAAGGGTGGCATCCATACCATAACCGAAAGACAAGGTCGCCAGTGTGAACGGCTTCCAAATAAAATGTTTTTTAAGTGAACCTGTTCTTTCCCCAGGTAAATTAATTTTTGTCAGTTCTCCGAAACCAAGTTTATGAAGTAATTTCCATAGACTCTCCTGTGGCAAGCTAAGCGTGACTTTTGTCACACCGACATTGCTTGAATATTTCAGAACAGAAGTGAGATCGATGATGCCCTTGTTATGGACATCACTAATTCGTTTTTTATCAACCATCATCCAACCTGGGCGAGTATCGACGAGTGTATTGGGTTGATATTTTCCGCTTTCTAATGCGTTGGCAATACTGAATGTTTTTATCGTAGAACCCGGTTCAAACACATCAGTGACAGCGCGATTACGTTTTTCTGATAATTTATTTTCTCGTTGATTAGGATTAAAAGAGGGGTAATTGGTGATTGCTAAAATTTCATTTGTGCGCGTATCTAAAACGATGACACTACCTGCTTCTGCATGGAATTTTTCTACGTTTTTCTGTAATGCCTGATAAGCGATATATTGAATTCGTCGATCGATGCTTAACTGCAGATCGTGACCTGGTTTAGGTTCGCGTAATACGTCAAGCTCGCTGATAACATGACCGAAGCGATCTTTTATTACTTTTTTAAAACCGGGGATGCCAGCTAAAGTTTGGTTATAGGCTAATTCAATTCCTTCCTGGCCTTCATCGTCGATGTTGGTAAACCCGATTAATTGTGCGCTTGCCTGGCTTTCAGGATAAAAACGACGAAATTCTTTTTGATAATAGATGCCGGGAATATCGAGTGCTTTCACATGATTGGCGAGTTTCGGAGAAATTTGACGTTTAATATAGAGAAATTCTTTTTGAGGATCGGATTTTATTTTCTGAGTTAATTGTTCTTGATTGATATTAAGTAATTTTATTAATTGAGGGATGGCGGGATGATCTAGTTTAAATTCCTGGGGGTGAATCCAAATAGAAATGACAGGCACGCTCATCGCCAAAGGTTCATGATTTCTATCGAAGATAATGCCTCGATAGGCAGGAATAGGGAGCACGCGCAGTGCACGCGCATCCCCTTGTTTTTGCAGAAAGGGATGTTTAAAGATAGTTAAATCGATAACCCGCCATGTAATTCCAAGAAAAGCCAACACTAGCAGTGTAAGGAGAAATCGATAGCGCCAACGAAAACGCTTGGGAGGCGGCATAGTTTATCCGAATACCTGTGATTACTTATTGTTTAGCGTATGAATTACTGTTGGCATTTGCATATGAAGCTGAGTTTCTGCTGTCGTTTTAAGTCGTTTTTGTGCCAGAAGAGTATTTTCTTCTAAAAGTAATTGATTATGTTTGATTTCCTGTACTTGTTGAAAATGTTGTAAGCGTTCAACCTCGCTTATTAAGCCACGTGTTTTTTCTTTTATGAAAATCACGCCGAAGGCGCTTAATAGAATGCTTGTTATCAAAAAACTTGTGTAAAGCATTGTTTTTGAGATAACAAGTGCTCTGACGCCCCATGTTAATATCATTGTTTCTTGAGTTAATGTTTTAACTATCGTATTCATCTTATTTTCTCCGCGACACGCATCACGGCGCTTCGTGAGCGTGGATTCATTTTAACTTCCATGTGGTTAGGTCTAATTAATTTTCCAACTTTTTTTAATGTTGGGGTAAAGCCGGGTGCATGAGATAAAGGGATTTCTTTTGGAAGTACTTCTCCCACGCTATTTTTTGAAATAAATCGTTTTACAATTCTGTCTTCCAGCGAATGAAAACTGATAACGACTAAACGTCCGCCGGGTGCAAGCACATTGCTCGCTTGACCAAGACAAGTATTGAGTTCATCGAGTTCTTTGTTAATGAAGATCCGAATAGCCTGAAATGTTTTTGTTGCGGGATGTTGTCCTTCTTCCCAAGCTGGATGAGCTTCTGCAACAATTTTTGCGAGTTCTTTGGTTGTATGGATAGGGTTTTTACGTCTTGCATTAACGATGTGATGTGCGATACGTTTTGCAAAGCGTTCTTCGCCGAATTTTTTGAGAACGTCAAGCAATATGGATTCGGAAACAGTATTGATCCAAGTATTTGCTTTGAGTGTTTGTCTTTGATCCATTCTCATGTCTAACACACCATCCTTATTAAAACTAAAACCGCGAGAAGCGTTGTCTAGCTGTGGAGAAGAAACGCCTAAATCCAACAAAATACCTGTAATTTTCCCTTTTAAATCTAGAGAAGAAATAATCTTTTCCAGATCGCTGAATGTGTTATGAAAAATCTGAAATCGTTTATCATAACCCAATTCTTTTACTGCCATTTCAACTGCTTCATGATCTTTATCAAACGCGAATAATTTTCCTGATTTATTTAATTTTTCTAAAATTGCTTTACTGTGTCCGCCTCGTCCGAAGGTTAAATCAAGATAAATACCCTCAGCTTGAGTCAGTAAATTTTTCAAGACCTCGTTAAGTAACACAGGTTTATGTAATGTTTCCATATTAGATTTCTTTCGAAACTTCGTCTTTTGATTGATGGCTGCGTTGCATTTTGTCCTCGGTGCTCATTTATTCTCGTATAAACTCCGCGCCTCGGACTTGCAATGCGCCTTGCCCTCAACACAAAATACTCAATTTCGAAAGAAATCTATTTTTATTACAAGGAAATTGATTGCAATTCAGGAGGAACAGGTTCGCTGAGATTGGTTTCTTCTAAGAGCCATTTTGTTCTGTGTTCTTCCCATTGAATTTGATCCCAAATTTCAAATTTTTTTCCTTGTCCTACGAAAATAATATGTTTTTCCAAATGCCCATGTTGTCGCAAAAGGGGAGGTAATAGCACGCGCCACTGTGGATCGATTTCTAATTCTGTTGCATGACCTATCAATAATCGTTGAATGCGACGCGTTGCAGGATTGAAACTAGGTAATGCTTCTAATTTCTTTTCTATGTTTTCCCATTCAGGAAGTGGGTAAAGTAGCAAACAAGGAGATTCCGTATCGATTGTGACGACTAATTCTTTGACTTCTTGCTGTGCCAATTTTTCACGAAAGCGGGAGGGGACGGCAATCCGTCCTTTTGCGTCAAGGTTGACAGCATGAAGTCCACGAAACATTGAAGTAACCCCATCTAATTCCACTTTTCACCACATTTACCCACTAAGCAACACTATAGTTCAAGCTTTTCTTTTTCGCAAGAAAAACTCTATTTATGACGAGTGAGAGGGTGTGACGAAAAAAGGGAGGGGCGAAAAAAAAGCCCGCTGAAAGCGCGGGCTTTTTTGAAGGCTTTTTAATTAAGCGAACTTCACGCCCAATCGAATCAAGCCAGTTGTTGCGTTGTGATGGTTACCAAATGCTGTTGTACCCAGTTGGTTACCGGCATAGTCAGAATCATAGTACAGATCGAAACCAAGATCTGTGAAACGAGAGATATTAACCATGTATTGACCTTCATAACGGTATTGCGGGATACCAAAAGCACCTACACCTGCCGCTTCACCGGATTGTTGATAGCTGAGCCCAACACGTGATTGATGTTGCATCGTGAGGAAGCTATAACCTAAATCCAAGCCTGCAGCCCAAGGTTCAGCGCCATAAGTTTGTAAAGTACTGTTTTTATAGTACTGAACATCAAGGTTACTGAATCGTTCGAGTGTTTGAACATAGCGAAGTTTTGCATCGAAAGGACCACCGAAGAGGTCAGCATCGACAGCAATACCCCCTACGCGATTATGATAACCATTAGCAGCTAAAGAGCCTGTAACAGTGGTGGATTGATAAACTGGGCCACCTAAGTTCAGGTTACTACCGCCTGTGGTTTGAACGTAGTTAACATCAGCCATGTTATTGAGGTAGTCAACGTCAATATTGTAACCCCAATTATCATAACTGTTTTTGAGGCCTACTTTTGCACCATAGTTGTTAAGGTGATGTGGTGTAATACCGGTTACTTTGCTAGCTTGCCCAGGAATACCTTGGAAGCCGAAAATGGCTGCGTTGAAGCCTGTACCACAGTCAACAAAACCTGCTGTTGCAGCATTGGCTTTGGTTTGGCTTAACAGTTGTGTGAATGAGTAAACCATAGGGTATACGTCGTATTCACCAAACTGAACGTTCTCAACACCGGCCATGAGGTAGTAAGGATACTTGTTGAAGTTTCCTAAAATTACATAACCTTCATTTAAAAGAGGTTGTGCAACTTGGTATTGGTGTGTTTGATTAATGGGATAAGAGTTGTAAGCGAAATCCAAATGTGCTTTGGTATAATCACTCACTGTAGCATCAACAAACAAGTTTGCCGTTGTTACAGAGATTGTCGTTGCGCCTCCAGACGCTCCGCCAAAAGAATCTAAGTTTGTTACTAGTCGATTCGTTGTGGCTGAGCTTAATGCGGGTGTTTTATTGCTGGCAATCGCATCAATGTAAGTCAATCCACTTAATGTAATTCGGTTCCACCATCCATCTTGTGTGAAACCACCAGGTTGGTTCTGTTCAACTATGGCTTGCAATTTTGCAACATTTGCTTTCATTGCATCGAGTTGCGCTTGTGTGTTGGCATTGTCTGAAGCTGCTGCCAATACAGGACCACTTACCAGAACCAACATTGAAGCAACTATCGGTTTTAATTTCATGCTTGTAAATCTCCTTGTTACCAATTGGTTTAAGTCTAAGGGAAACGGCCGTCTGCTAAGTAGATATCTTGCTTAACATAACTTCCTTACTCTTTGCCTTCTTAAAAGTGAAACTCGTAAGAAGACTTTTTTATACACCGGGAAATTGCACCGCTTCCCAACGTCATGCAAACCCCTGTCTTGACATCTTGCATAAAAAACACGTCAAACAATGAAGACGCATTCTTTAAACAAAAATTCTTATAGCATACTTTCTTAAGTTATGCTTGCGAACTTCTCTAAAAAATCCTTTTTCGGTTACAAACAAATCAATATTTAGGTCGTTGTGGTTAAAGTTTAACTTCATCAGCCAAGTAATGTTCAAAATTCATTTCATAGAAGTTCTTGAAAAAAACTATTTCAAATTACTTATTTAATGTCAATAGTTCTTTTTTTTAAACAATAAAAAATTTTTATTTTTTAAAAATAAGTTTATTTAAAAATGTTTTTATTATGATGTTGCCTTAGAAAAATCACGGGATATTCTAATATCCTTGTGATTGAGATGCAACTTCAAAATTAAAAAATTAAAGTGCGTCACCTTTCGCGGATAAATAATGAGCTACACCATCCGTTGTTGGTTTCATGCCTGTTGCACCTTTTTTCCAACCTGCAGGACAAACTTCACCTTCTTTATCGGCAAATTGCACAGCGTCTATAAGTCTTAATAACTCATCGATGTCTCTTCCAATCGGGAGATCATTAACGATTTGTGAACGTACTATGCCGTTTGGATCAATAATAAAAGCGGCGCGGAGTGCGACACCTGCTTCTGGATGCTCAATACCATAAGCTTGACATACAGTGTGTTGAATATCGGCTGCAAGAGTGAATTTTACTTGGCTGATGCCACCTTTGTTTACCGGCGTGTTGCGCCAAGCTAAATGTGTAAATTGAGAATCTATCGAAATAGCAATAACTTCAACATTCCGTTTTTTGAATTCATTCATGCGGTGATCTAAAGCAATTAATTCTGAAGGACATACAAAAGTAAAATCTAAAGGATAAAAGAAAAGTAAAGCATAGTTGTCTTTGATGGCATCATGAAACTTAAATTCTTGAATAAATTGCCCTCCGGGGTTTACTGCAGAAACACAAAAATCAGGGGCTTTTCTGGTAACAAGGACGCTCATGTTGTTTACTCCTATTTTTAAAATGCTTATTTCTGTAATTCGCTACAGGCTGCTTTAATTTTTTCTTGCAATTCACCTGTCTGTGAAAGCGCAGACATAATATCACAACCTCCAATTAATTCACCTTGAATATAAAGTTGTGGGAAGGTGGGCCAATTTGCATACTGAGGTAGAGCAGCACGAATGTCTGGGTTGGCAAGCACATCAATGTGGGCAAACTCAGCATCGCAAGAAATGAGAATGTCTACCGCTTTTTTTGAAAAACCACATAAGGGTTGTTGCGGCGTGCCTTTCATGTAGAGGATGATTGAATGATTGTTAATTTGATTTTTAATTTTTTCTAATACATTCATAAATAAGAATCTCACATACATCGTAAAAAGTTGCCTAGAATAACATAAGATATTTGCTTGCGTAATAGAGTTGACTTGGTTATGATCCTGACCTTCAAAAATAAGCCCTTTTTAAGAGGATTGTTATGCAAGCGGAAATTCATCCTAACTACCGTGAGATCAGCGTGGAATGTTCTTGTGGGAATCGTTTTAACACGCGCTCGACACTGGATAAAGAAGCACTTCGTATCGAAGTCTGCTCTCAATGCCATCCTTTTTATACGGGCAAACAAAAGATTGTAGATGCCAGCGGTCGTGTTGATCGCTTCCGTCAAAAATATGGATCTCGCTCAGGTGCAGCTAAGGCAGAGCATGAAACAGCACAAAACAAAGAAGGGAAGGAATAGTTTACCCTGGTGTCTGTTGTCCCTTCTTGTTTTTCTCATCGACCGTGTCAGTAAATATTATGTTTCCCATTTTTTTTTATTTGGGGAACCGCACCCACTCATCCCTTATTTGAATATCATGCTGGTTTTCAATAAGGGAACTGCTTTTAGTCTCTTAAATCAAGGGAAAGCGTGGGAGTTTTGGTTTTTAACGCTGATCGCCTTGGTTGTTAGCGCGATGGTTTTAGTTTGGCTGTTTTGTTTGCCGCGCCAGGCTTATTGGCGTGCCTGTGCTTTATCTTTGATCTTAGGTGGTGCTTTAGGGAATATTTGGGATCGGATTTCTCTGGGATATGTCATCGATTTTATCGATGTTCACTTCAAAAGTTATCATTTCGCAACTTTTAATATTGCAGATGCCGCTATCACTATAGGGGCAATGTTGCTAGTGTTAGAGGCTTTTTCTCAAAAAAACGACGCTTTGTGTTAAACTTATCTTACATTACGTTTGACTTTTGGAAGTAAAAATCCATGTTTAAAAGTCAGCCCCCAAGCACTGCTCAAAAAAATACAATAAAAGAACCCGAGTTAACCCCTATTTATACCGGGGAAGAATTACTCGCGACAGAACGTCGTCAACAATTATTGAAAATCCTACCGTCCCTTTCTCAACTTCCACCGCGAGAGTATCAGTCTTTGTATCTTAAATTGGTGGAGTTTTTTGCTGAATTTGTACAGTCTCTCCCGGAAACACGACATGGTTATTATCCTTATGCAGGTGGCTTGCTCGATCATGGCTTGGAAAGAGCCGTCAGGGCGGTGGCATTAAGTCGAAATTTCATGGGTTCTGAAGAGGGAGACACCAAAGAAGTTTTACTCAAACAAGCTCGATTACGTTACGCTATTTTCTCTGCGGCACTTTTATATGATTTAGGAAAGCTTGCTACAAAATTAACAGTGATGATGACGGGACGTCACAATGCACCTGCTAACTTATGGTGCCCTTACGAAGGTTCAATGCTGGGGTTGGGAACGCATTATCAATATGTTTTTGAAAAAGAAAATTGGGATTATCTGCGTGTGATGATAACACCACTTTTGGCGCGACAGCTGATGAAAAGCGCAGGAAAGAAAATTCATAAAGAAAGTTTTGTCACGGTGTCAGATGGTTTTATCTGGATCGCTCAAGATAAAGAAATATTAGAAACATGGTTTGCCTTTTTTAAAGAAGATTCGACACAAATGAATTCTGTTCTTTCTATTATTCCTTTGGCAGATGCGCAAACGATTGCGAATTATTTTGATTTGGACCGTCCTCTCCAAGAACTTGCGCAACCCACCGCATCATTTTGGGATAAGTACGGTGCTGCAATACAACAGTTTACCGATGAGATGAGCAGGGCTGCAGAGGTAGATAAAGCGATAAAACGTAAGGTTACAAATGAAAAAATAACAAATGAAAAAACAATACGTGTGACAGATGAGGCAGTAAAAACCACTAGAAATACAGAAGACAATAAAATGCAAGATAATATTACTGTAGATGAAAATCAAGTAACGTACCGTGAAAAAGAGCTTCCTTTAGAAATGCGTCCTTTGGAGGACATGGCTTCTGTGGTGGCTTCAAGAAAGGCAGCAACGGTTCCTGCAACTTTGGCGGCAGGGTTAGCGTTTTTTCGTTGGTTGATGAATTCAGTGCGTGATCACGTTTTGAGTGTTAATACGCATAATTCTATGATTCATCGTGTGAACGAGGGTGTGCTGTTGACACAGGAATTGTTTCAACAATTTGTAAACACACAAACACAATATAAAAACGTTGATGCTATCCGAAAACAGTTGGTTGATTTGGGATTTGTGTTAATGAACGGTGCAAATAAATCTTCGTTTCAGTATTCTGTGGATCGTCCCGGTATTTCAGAAAATAAAGAAGGCATGATTTTACGTAATGCTTATTTGATTTTTCAAGAATTGCCGCCCGTCAATAAAACACTACATTTGGTGGGTGAATCCTTGAAAAATTTTGCAACCAGTAAAATTATTTTGCAGAATTTAGCAAATGAACTTCCTGGTGTGAATAAAACATTATTGCCAGGGTCGAAAAGAACAGGTCAGTCATCCTAATGTCTACGTATGTGATCGGTGATATCCAAGGATGTTATGATGAATTAAAAAATTTATTAAAACTTTTTAATTTTAATCCTCAAAAAGATTGTCTTTGGTTTTGCGGTGATCTTGTAAATCGAGGTCCCAAATCACTGGATGTATTGCGTTTCGTGCAAGATTTAAAAAACAAAAAAATAGTGTTAGGCAATCATGATTTTCATTTGTTGGTTGTCAGTGAAAATCCGCACTTATTAAGCAATGAAGATACCTTTACCGATGTGCTTGGTGCATCTGATCAAAAAGCCTTGTGTGTTTGGTTGAAGCAGCAAGCTTTATTACACTATGACGCTGAATCGGATTATGTGTTGGTACATGCCGGTCTTGCGCCTCAGTGGGATTTGGCGCAAGCGCAAGCGTGCGCGGCTGAGCTAGAAACATTTTTAAAAACCACTGCTTATGATGAAGCGTTTTTAAAAAATATTTATGATAATAATGAACCGCGCTGTTGGTCTGGACAGTTGACGGACGTTGAAAGATTGCGTTTTAGTTTAAATTGTTTTACGCGGTTACGTTTTTGTGATGAAGAAGGTAATGTTCATTTGGAGTATAAAGGCCCCTTGGGTTCTCAGCCTGAAAATTTATTGCCTTGGTATGAGATTTCTTGGCGTAAAAATAAAAATTTAAAAATTTTGTTTGGTCATTGGTCTGCATTACAAAAAACGAAAGTTCGATCGCAAAGTGTTTTTCCTTTGGATACAGGTTGTGTGTGGGGCGGTCAACTGACTGCCTTGTGTTTAGAAACAAGAAAATATTATCAGGAGTCTTGTCCAGTTTATGCAAAATATTAAAGAATTTAACCGTGGTGTTGTAACAGTAGATCCAAAAAATAAAACTGCAACAACAGTGATTTTATTGCATGGCTTAGGGGCGGATGCCAGTGATTTGTCTTCGATGTCGATGTATCTTCAATCTTCTCAAGAAAACATTCGTTTTGTTTTTCCTAATGCGCCGATACTGCCTGTTTCTTTAAATGGGGGTGTGAAAATGCCCGCTTGGTTTGATATTTTGGGTTTGACGGAAGATTCAGAGCAAGATGAACAAGGCATCCACCAAGCAAAAATATTTATAGAAGCCTTGGTTGATCACGAACACTCACGTGGGATTCCTTGTGAACGCATTTTCTTGGGCGGTTTTTCTCAAGGAGGGGCTTTGGCTTTGTATGCGGGTCTTCACTCAGCTAAAAAAATGGGGGGTGTGATAGGGTTGTCAACGTATTTGCCCATCGCAGATAAATGGTCGCCAACACACACCATTTCAGTGTATATGGCGCATGGCAAAGTTGATCCTTTGGTTCCCTTGGCTTGGGGGAAGATGGCAGCCGATCATTTGCGTAATTGTGGCTGTGATGTAACTTGGCGTGAATATCCGATTGCACATACGATTTGCGAAGAAGAATTGCTGCATCTGAAACAGTGGTTGGAAGAAAGATTAAATCAAAACACAGGGTGCCTCTAAAAATTAAATTCATGGCGATAAAGTATGAAAAAACCTCCTCAAAATGCTCATGTATTATTTATAAACTGCGCTTTTTCGTCTGTTTTTTCTACCTTTCTCGCGCATGATTTTAATTTTAAGAGGCGCCCTACATGAAACCTTTTTTAAAATGGGCAGGCAATAAATATCGTATTGTTGAGCAAATAAAAAAAACATTACCGTCGGGAGGGCGGCTTATAGAACCTTTCGTTGGTGCAGGCGCTGTTTTTCTTAATACGCATTATGAAAAATATTTATTGGCTGATCTAAACGCTGATTTGATTTTTCTTTATTCTTTTTTAAAAAAAGAAGGCGCTTCTTTTATTCAAGATTGTAAATTATTTTTTTCTTCAGAAAATAATAATGAAAAAAAATTTTATGAAATAAGAGATTTATTTAATACGACAGAAGATAGCCGTTTGAAATCATTATTGTTTGTTTATTTGAATAAACATGGGTTTAATGGACTTTGTCGCTATAATGCCGCAGGAAAATTTAATGTGCCTTGGGGGAAATATAAAAAACCCTATTTTCCTGAGAAAGAAATGCAAAGTTTTTATTATCATGCGAAAAACGCCTTGTTTGGGTGTGCTGATTTTGAAAAAATCATGCATTCGGCTTGTGTCGGTGATGTGATTTATTGTGATCCCCCTTACGTGCCGCTTTCTGAAACTGCTCATTTTACAAATTACACCGCGCATGTTTTTGGCGTTGAACAACAATTAAAATTAGCAAGCCTTGCTGAGGCGCTTCAAAACAAGGGTATTTCTGTTGTTATTTCAAATCATGATACGGATTTTACAAGAAAAATATACGCTAAAGCTGAAATTTTACAGTTTCAGGTGCGGCGTTTCATCAGTTGTGACGGGAATAACCGTGTGAGAGTGCCTGAGTTGCTAGCCTTGTTTTAAGCTTATTTTCTGTAGTTCGCATATCACTACTGCGACAAAATAGAGTCGATTTTTACGTGAGCTTCGGTTTCTGCTGAATAATCTATGTCTGCTATCTTAAAACCAAATAAGCGATAAAAATCATTACAGTAACCTTCAATATCAGTTAACTCTTTTAAATTTTCAGTGGTGATCAAGGGCCACTGCTGGGCTATTTTTTTTTGGATGTCTGTTTGCATTTCCAGATCGTCAATGCGAATTTGACCTTGCTTATCACAAACAAAATTTCCAGAGGTATAAAGAAAATTTTTAAATAATCGATAAATTTGTTCGATGCACCCTTCATGCGTGCCTTTCTCTTTCATGAATTTAAAAAGCAAGGAAAGATATAGCGGTACCACGGGGATAGCAGCGCTGGCTTGTGTGACAACACCTTTGTTGACGGATAAGAGTGCTTGGCCATTCAGTATTTTTAACGTTTCATTTAATCGATGGGCAGTTGCAAGCAAATGTTCTTTGGCTTTGCCTATCGTGCCGTTTTTATAAATGGCATGTGTGAGGGTTGGACCTACATAAGAATAAGCAAGTGTTTTAATGCCAGGCGCCAGTAAATTTTCTTTTTTTAAAAAATCAATCCAAAGCGCCCAATCTTCTCCACCCATGACGTCAATAGTGTGTTTTGTTTCGATTTCAGTGGCAGGCTCTATCGTGATGGGTTTGACCTCAAAGCGAAATGCATCAACTGTTTTACCCGTAAAAGGATGCCCTATGGGTTTTAATACAGAAGAGGCAGTTTCGCCAGTGTCAGGATGGGTGCGTCGCGGTGAGGCCAAGCTATAAATGATTAAATCTACTTGCTTGAGATCATCACGAATTAATTTTGCAACCTTTTCTTTAATGGCATGAGAGAAGGCATCGCCATTAATGCTTTTTGCATAATGATGTTCACGATGTGCAATGGTTTCAAAAGCCGCAGTGTTATACCAACCTGCCGTTGCTGTGCGTTTTTCATCGGCTTCTTTTTCAAAAAAGACACCGATGGTTTTAGCACCTGCGCCAAAAGTGGCTGTGATGCGGCTTGCAAGTCCATAACCCGTGGAGGCACCGATGACAAGCACTTGTTTGGGGCCTTTGAACGAACCTTGAGATTTGACATAATTGATTTGTTCTTCCACGGCTTTAAAACAACCTTCTGGATGCGCTGTTGTGCAAATGAAACCACGAATTTTAGCTTGAATGATCATTTAGATTTTCTCTTTTATAAAAAAATCAGAGTATAGCAAAATAACTTAAGGAGTGTAGGGAGGGTGGGGTGTTGAATCAGTATTATGAACAAGGTCTTGCTGCGTTTTGTGCGCGTGAGTTTGAGCGGGCTATTTCTTTTTTTCAAGAAGTATTACGCGTTGAGTCTTGCCATCTTGAAGCGACGCGTTTAATGGCATGGGCGTGTATTGAGTTAGGTTGGTATGAGGAAGCAGTTCGCGGTTGCGACAAATTAATAGCATTAAATTATCAAGTGATGACAGCTCTTTATAATAAGGGTGTTGTGTTGCTAGGTCAGATGCGTTTGCTTGAAGCAAAGATATGTTTTGAAAAAATTGATTCACATGACCCTAATTATATTAATGCGCAAATCAACTTAGCTGTGTTGCATTTAAAATTAGGGAATAATAAAAAATCTGTTTTCTATTATCAAAAGGTATTGAGCATACTGCCTGGGCATGAGCATGCTAATTATATGATAGCCGCGTTAACAGGAAAAAATATTTTTAAAAAAACTCCAAAAGAATTTATTCAGCAGTTATATGCAGCTTATGCGGCTAATTATGAATACGACATGCTGGGTCAGTTAAATTATCGTGTGCCTGAATTGCTTAAGAATTTTTTTTTAAAACATTCTATGTTGAAAAATAATTTAAAATCTGTTTTAGATTTAGGATGTGGCACAGGTTTGGCGGGACAATGCTTTAAGCCCTTTGCTAAAGAATTAATCGGCGTTGATCTCTCTTTAGAGATGTTGCAAAAATCAAAAGAAAAAAATATTTATGAGGAATTACACTGCATGCAGATGGAGCAATATTTATTGACATGTAATAAAAAATTTGACTTAGTGTATGCCTCGGATTCTCTTATTTACACAGGCGATCTTTCACATTTATTTTCTCTAGTGCAGGCTGTGTTATTACCCAAATCTTATTTCTTATTTTCTGTGGAAGCAAAGGAAGAAAACAATATTTCCTATCGGTTAAATGAAACAGGTCGCTTTTCTCATGAATTAAGCTATTTGGGTGATCTTGCAAAAAAAGCGGCTTGGGAATGGTTGGCGAGAGACTCAGTGGTGTTACGTACGCAACATGATGAATCTGTTCAAGGGTTTCTTGTTTTATTGGGCCGAGATTAAACTTTGAATATTAATAAAAAATTTCAATTTTCATTTTACGATAGCTTGATAATTGCAGCTGCTTTGAGAATGAAGTGTGTGGTTTTGTACTCAGAAGATTTACATCATGATCAGCTTATTTTGGGTTTAAAAATAAAAAATCCCTTTTGAGTTTTTGTTCGCCTAGAATTGACAAATAGGCATTTTAAGCTTATTCCCATGTGCATCTTCAGGGTCGGGTGTGATTCCCAACCGACGGTAATTTTATTCTTAGGAATGAAGGGGTCTTCTAAAAATTAGAAATTTTGCGTTAGAGCGAGGTGCGCTCATTTTTAAAAACGGCAGTTGAAAAGCGAGTAACTGAGTATTTAAAAAATTCGTGTAACAACGAAATAAAAGGTATTAAATAAAGTTACATCAAAATCAAATAACAAGTGCATGTTCGACTTTATTCTGTGCTTAATATTTCAGGCGCGGGACTATTTGAATTTCTCTAATCCCTTCATTACTTGTTTTACCAATGCTTTCACAAAAGCAGCATCAACAACAGCGTGCCCCAGTAATACTCTAAAAAAGAGTGCACCATAAAGTTGATCTAATGTAACTTCTATATTGATATGCGTTCGTAATTCTTTACGTCTGATCCCCTGTTCTAATATCCCGCGACCCTCATTGCGTCGCGTCATAACGAAATGATTTTGAAATGCTTTTGCAATCTCTGTATTAGGATCAGAGGTGGCAATAATGGCAGTGAGATTGCGTCCTTGACGCGAAGATAAAGTTTCAGCGACTAGACATAATTGTTCTTCTAATGAATGCAGTACGGAACGCGTCTTTTTAAGCTCGGGATGTAATGTGCGTTCATCCATAAGCGTAGCCATCGCCACTGCGTGTCGATTGGGCCAGTATCTGTAAACCGTGGGCTTCCCTACTCCTGCACGCCTGGCCACGGCTTCCATTGTAACTCCGCTTAAACCGAGCTCATTCATTAAATCACGTGCGGCTTTTAATATTGCTTTGCGAATCTTTGGGCTGCGTGGACGCCCAGGAGCTTTAGAAATATTATCTTTTATCTTGACGGGAGAGACCATTTATGGAACTATCCGTAACGTAATTTAATTCAACCATTGTAACAAGGAATTTGTATGCTTACCATAATTTTAGATAACCCGTTATCGCCCTATCTCATCGTGCGCAATGCAGCACAAGCCATTAAATTTTATGAAACTGTTTTAGGAGCCCGTGAAGGTTTTCGGATCTCAGAGCCCAATGGAAAAATTGGACACGCTGAACTTTTTATTGCTGAATCGAAATTTATGTTAGCCGATGAATATCCAGATTTTGGTGCGTTGGGGCCTGATTCAGTCGGAGGAAGTCCTGTCTCCTTACACCTTTATGTTAAAGACATTGATGCCATCATGGCGCTTGCAGAAAAACACGGCGCCACAATATTGAAATTTCCTAAAGATGAATTTTTTGGTGATCGTAGTGGTTTATTTCTTGATCCATTTGGACATCGATGGCATATTGCTACGCGCAAAGAACATGTTTCTCCTGAAGAAATGCAGAAACGTTTTAATAATGCGATCCAGCAATAAAACCAATAGGATGAGATTTTCAGGGAAAGCAAATGCCTCCAATACTGCTTCTTTAGGTATGGTTTTGATTTAATTCGTGATGTTGTTTTAAACTTTTTTCAAAAAAGAAAATTTCTAAAAAATTATATTAATTTTTTTCAATACCCCTCTCTGCGACAATTGTCTCCTACAGAGCTAATACTGTGATAGCGTTTTTTATGAAGTGTGCGGTTTTATACTCAGAAGATTTACACCATGACCAGCTTATTTTGGGTTTAAAAATAAAAAATCCCTTTTAAGTTTTTACTCGCTTAGAATTGACAAATAGGCATTTTAAGCTTATTTTCATGAGCATCTTCAGGGTCGGGTGTGATTCCCAACCGGCGGTAATTTCGTTTTTAGGAATGAAAGAGCCCGCGAGCCTTTCTAAGGCAGATTTGGTGAAATGCCAAAGCCGACGGTAAAACCGCTTTAAGTATAAGAGGTTAAAGTCCGGATGAAAGAAGATTTTAGAAAAGTAAGCTCTTACTTTTCTTTTTTCTATTTTTCTCCCCGAAGTTATTTTATGTTATAGGGCACCTCTAAAAATTAGAAATTTTGCGTTAGAACGAGGCGCGCTCATTTTTAAAAGCGGAGTTTACAAGCGAGTAAATGAGCATTTTAAAAATGAGTGCAACAAAGTTATAACGCAAAAAGACAATTTTTAGAG
>MGYM01000010.1 GCA_001801745.1 Gammaproteobacteria bacterium RIFCSPLOWO2_02_FULL_38_11 | reverse complement strand
AAATTCTCGGACTTTCCTTTGCTCGTTCCTGCTCGCCTGCTTCCTCCGTAAAAATGGAAGGCTATTAATCCCACAAAAGCTTGTGAGAAAATCAACTGTGGCCGTTGTGTGGAAATATTCACAGTGTCTAAAAATCAGGGCCTTGACTTATTTAAATTAAGAGTAAATACTTTTTTGTTAGCTAATCAAGATTAGCTAACTAATAAGACACAAAAAACAGGAGAATTTATGATTAAAATTAGGGAGAAAAAAACAAGATATTTGAACTTATTAACTGTTTCTGCTCTTTCAATTGCATTGGTTTCTCTATCATTATCGCCAGCAAACTCAATGAATGAGGATAAGGATGATGAGAAAGGTAACTTTAATAAATCCCCATCCTCTTCTTCTTCATCTTCTTCATCTTCCTCATCTTCTTCTAAAAATTCAGAAGAAGATAATAGGTTTTCTATGAAAAGCTTAGAAGAAGCACTTCCTGATGATGGTTATGACAGTGATACAGAGTATCAACGACATCAAGAGGTAAGTGAACGTTTCTTTAGACGACTCACGCGCAAGCCTGTGTTAAGAGGAATAATAGACACGTTTAAACACGAGGTCCAAAACAACCATCCTCCAACGCAAATTAGTTTAGACGGATTATCTTCTCGCACGAGAATATTGTTGTTCAGAGAGTTAACCACGTATAGTTTAGCACAAAAGCTATCCATACCTTTTATATTTCATAATAAACCATTCCAACTTGATTTAATCCCTGACCTCCGACAACCAGGGAATGGAATAATTACTACTATTGGTGCATATACAATTATATATGACATATTGCATATTTATTCTCCTGAATATCAACGACAAATTTCGGAAAAACTCGTAAATTCTCGGAGCGCTAAGGGAGGTTATCATCCTATTATTCTTTATCCTACTCTTTCAAAAGAAGCTGCAACTTTGGATTTGGAAATTTTAAATATTCTCCTAGATTTTGAAGTCGCACGACGATTGCAGGGGACTCCAGAAGAGGAGAAAACCTCCGGGTTTGCCATAAAAAATAACACAGCAACAGAATCTCTTGCTAGTTTTTTTACCACTATTGAGAAGAATCAGAAGCAATATAAAACAAAAGTGCCTTCTAGCCCGAGAGTGTCTGCTGAAAGGAAAGCCGAGTATATGTTAGGAGACAAGCGTTCCTATGATAGTGTACCTGTAGCGTCAGCTATCGTTGGGGCATTAACTTTATCAAAACAAGAAACTCCAACCCCTCTTGATGAGTTTTTTCATGCCACAGGCTCTATTACTGCTCGAGATGGCTCCGACTTTCCATATGGTCCCCTTAATGCATTTCAAGGGGCTCCTGATGAGGCTCATCGAATGCAAGCAACAAAGAGAATTATTAAAGAGCTAAGAGGGGGAGAGAAGGCGCACAACTTAAAAAAGGAAGATGTTCATCAAGAATATCTAGATCTTTTTGGAGGGGCTAGTGAAAGCGAAGGTGAGAACTACGATGAAAAATCTTCAGTTACCAATAATAAAGAAGAAATTGATGAGACTCCTCCAGGAAAGCAAACTACAAGTTCTTCAAGCTCTTCTTCCACTTTCTGTCCTAAAGAAGGAGAAGAGGAAAAAGACGTCAAGAAGGCACAAGAAATTTCTAGTGCTGAAAATGAGGAAGAAGAAACAGCAGATGCAATACAATTTTCAATTCAAGACAACGCAAATGAAAAAGGGATACCATTAGTAATACCATCATCAAAAACTGAATCGCCAAAAAAAGAAGAACCGGAGAAATGATTGATTCTCAAGTTCATTAATTTCTAGCTGTAACCCAGGGCTTTGAATGGGGAGAGATAGAGAAAACAATAAGAGTCTTTTGACCAGAGATTTCCTACACAACGCAAATAAACGCGTTTTTATGGCCCTCTGGCGTGTTTAATTCTTTTTTACGCATTCTTCCGCGAAAAAATCATTTTCGCTTCTGTGAGACGATCCTAGGAGGTTTTAGAGGTATTTTATGCTAGGGGGAACCCTCAAGAATTTATCATCCGAAGGAGGTGCACTTATGCGCTCATAAAATGAGCGTAGTGCTTTATGGCCACGGGCGTTAAAAGTTATGACAAAGCAAGAATAACAAGAGCCGCTGAGACTTATAAATCATCTTAATGATGATGAGTAAGCGATTCTTCAGATGTAGGGGGGAACGAGCTCATCAAATGATCTTCGATCCATCTGTTCAAGCTTTTTCCTTCTTGTTTTGCAGAAAGAAAGATAGAACGATGAAGAGCAGGGGGAATCCGAACAATAAGCTTTCCTGAAAAAGGTTTGTCTGGCGTTTTATTTCTCTCTTTACACCAGTCAAGATACTCATCAACAGACTCATGAAAAGCCTTTCGAATTTCATCTACAGTCCTTCCTTGAAAGGTGATGACATCGCGTGTATTAACAACATCTCCATGAAAAATGCCTACGTCATCATCAAAAGTAACGTTTCCAACATAGCCTTTATATTCCATCATAGTTCAACTCCTGCTTCTTTTAAAAACCGTCTCATAGAACTCACGGCACCTTTATCTGTTTCTTTACGAGGGTGAGGACGATGAAAGACAGCATCAATTCCATTCAGAGAAACACAAACACGAGAGCCTCTTCTTTCATATATCTCTGCCCCCAAAGCTTCTAACATTGTCTCAATATCACGCCATAATATTCCTGATTGAATAGGATCAGAGAAAATAGCATTCAAGGTTCTGGCGTGTTTTCTTCTCATTCTTTCTTAATAGTATCACTTTCTGATACTATCTTCAAGATGAAAAAGCATGTTTATTCCGTTGAGTCTGTTGAAGGTTTTTCAGGGATCTTGCCGTATTTTTTACACCAGTGGAGATACTCATCAACGGAATCATAGAAGGTTTGTTTCATTTCTTTTATGGATTTTCCTTGGAAAGAGATTGGATAATTAGAGTTTGCAACCTTTCCTTTGAAGAGATTTTCTTTTTCATCGAAGATAAAAGATCCAGTATAGCCTTTATATGTGATCATAAAAATTGTGTGATGTGTATGACTTTTTTCTTTAGTTTAATAGGGTCGAATCTAATCTTAGTAGCCTCTTTCTTTTCTACTTCTTATAGATGAAGGATAGCAAACCTGTGTTTCTTAAGCAAGGGAGCTTATGGATTTTGTCTCATCATATCCAACCAATATGTAATTGTTTCTAAATTTTCCTCGTTTACCCTAACAGCACCATTTCCTTCTAATTTAGAGCCTGTAACGTGAATTCCTACACATAAGACATTACCGTTCTTGTCTAAAGTCCAAACACCAGATCCACTTTGTCCACCTGAGGTATCGAGCTTGTAGTAAAATTTATGCTTTTTTACCAACTCAACAGCACCTTCCATTGTGTACATGGAGTACGCTGGTTTTTTTATTAGAACACTATAAGGACTCACATGTACAGGATACCCTGTAACGTTAATTTTGAGAGAGTGTAAGGCTTTATCATCCAATGTTTTTAAAGAGGCCCAACCTGTTTGTTCTCCTATATCCCTTTCTAGCTGTACAACTCCAAAATCAAAACTTTCATCATTGGACTCTTTATAAGCAGTATGAATAAAAACTTTTCGATACTCTGTCTTCAAAAAGTAATTATTGTCGTGCAATCCAGAAAAATACGTAAGACTTATAGGAAGTCTAAAATCTTCCTCCTCAGCATCTTCGTTATATAAACAGTGACCAGCAGTTAACAGACAATTTTTGCTTATCATTGTTCCAGTTCCACGATGCACTGTACCATTAGCAAATACACAACGAAGATACCCATGGATACTCCATGGGTACTTTTGGGGCGTTGTAATAACCTTTCGTTTGTCAAACAAGGCGTCTACGACATTATAGCTAAGACCTACAAAGGGACTACTCAGAACAGCAAACTGATCATGCTTGCCTTTTTGGGGCTGACCAAACTCTTCAGGAAGAGTTACCTTTTTTTTTGAGGAGTGATGATTGTCGTATTAGGGTCTTTTTTCTCAACATTTGGCAGAGAATCTTTTGAAGTTTCTTTTACGCTGCCAGTTCCGGGAACATATCTTTCATGCTGCTCATCTAGAAATCTAACCTTTTTTGGCATCTCTTCATAAAAAGGTTTTTCAGGCATTGGTTTGGTAGGTTTTGAACCTATTGTAGGCCTTAATGTTCCATATTTTCTAGAAGAGTATATCATAAACCAATTAGGTTTTACTGAAATTCTATGTCTTACCATAGGGTATGAGTTCTCAATAGCTAATCTTGAAAAACCACCACCTGCATAGACAGCAGAAATACTAAATGCAAGGATACCAATAGATGGTAAAACAAAGTTTTTCATGAGAGAGCTCCTATAGAATTACAAAATATATCATAACCCTGATATATTAAATTTTCAATGAATAATTAATGAAATTGGGTTTTTCAACTAAGACCTGAGCGTTTGCTAGTTTAGTGTGGGCGGTAAATTTCGCAACTGCCTTGTTTTTGTTTCTTGATGAGCTTTGTTAGATTAATAGTCTTTCATTTTTTATGGAGAAAATAACGAGCGGAAGTGAATAAAGGAAAGTCCGAATATTTTAGAGGCGCGCTTATACGTCGGGAAATCCGACGCGCACTTTGTTGCAAGCAACTGTGCGACACGAAGTCGCTTTGTAGAATGTTCAAAAGGAGAATTGAGAAATGACCCAAAATAGTTATCTCACAAGGCTCTTTCTTGAACCAACTTTTTCGCAAGTTGTCCCTATCCAGATGAGCGAGAATGGCAACGTTCTGGTTCAAAGCTCTGGAGACAATGTAGCCGCAGGAAACCCTGTAGGATTTGTTTGTGAGAATAAATCTGAAACTACCAGTATCGGGTGGTGAGGAACTAGGGAAGCAGAATATGGAGAACGGATGTGAACTCTTATAACTATCGTCAGCGACAAAGAGTGAAAGATACTGCCACACTCTCGTCAAAAGGCACTGCAACTGGGAATGCAAGGATCGGTTGCTCCTGCATCGCGAACCACAGAGTTGCCGGTGGAGAAAGAGCTCCTAAGTTCTGTGTAAGTCTACAAAGTGGAACGTGGCAAGCCTGTAGATCTCCTGGCAACAGGAAAATGTACCGCAAGGTTACATTGATGGGTCTGCAGGTAGAGGAAGTGGTAAAAAGCAAAGGCCTTCCTGTAATGGGAGGGATACAGAGTTTTCTCTGGCGCGAAAGCGAGCCCACTTACCACAGGTCTTTTATCGCAAGAAAGTTTGAAGAACCCTTAAGGAGGAATGCAAATGACAATAGCTAGTCCTATTGGTGCCTCTCCTGACCAGATATCAACCCTCTCCTGGGATCAAATCCCTTGGAAACAGGCTGAGAAAACGGTTCAACGGCTTCAGATGCGTATTGCGAAGGCCATAAGATTATGGTCGGGTGTGAGCAATCCCACCTTACTAAAGGCTTGAGCCGTATGATGGAAAACTATCACGTACGGTTCTTAGGGGACGGGAGAAGCAGCAATGCTTCTCTTGTTACCCGACCAGATAAATTTTGAGAATTACATCTTTTTTTTCTTATAAAAAACAAATTCTTTTTGTTGTTGTGCAAGCGAGCTGTGTAAAACAATTTTAGTTTTGCACAGCTAAGCGTCGCAAACTACAGGTTCTTATACTATAGGATATATCTATAGGAAGGGGGTACCGTTTCACCGTATAAGAGGGGTACCGTTTCACCGTGGATAACTCAAAATTCCGTTGAAATAATTGAATTAATTGGGGGGTACCGTTTCACCGTGGATAACTTATTTTACCCACTGATTTTTGTGGATAGTTTGCGACGTGATTGTTTTTGACGTATTGCAGTTTTTCCCTGTCGAATTATGAATCCACCATCAACCTCCTCCATTTCTAATCCAGGGTAGACAGAGCGCACTTTCTTGAATGCAGCTTTTGCTTTTTTCTTGAAATTCTTATGGTCATTATATTCAGCCCCAAGTTGTGCCATAAATGCATGCCATGGAATAAACTGTTCCACTTTTTTATGGTGATTAAGAGAATAGGTTTTATAAGTTGCCCAGGCGTACAGATCTAAGGCTAGTGGAGAGCGTTTAAGGGCTCTTAAAGCCCGTTTATCAAGCGGAACAGGTGAAGCTATAATTGCTTCATAGAACTTTTCACCAAGTTCAATCCAAGATCCAAAAAGCGTCGCCTGACCAGGGTTTTTGAAATTCCACCATAATTCGCCTTCTGGAGCTACCTGCATGTCAATCCAACGTTTTCCAATTACGTTTTTATCTTTTGTATCCATCATCTCCAAGCTAATAGTTGCCCGAAAAAGCCTCTCCATTTGGTTTTGAAGCCTCCGTCCATCACCACGCTTACCACCACCCGTTGAAGGATCAAGACCAATATCACGCATGAATCCTGCTAGGCTTTCTCCTAGCTCAAGTTTGCGACTTTGTGTTCGTAGGGCTTCTGTTGTTATCCAGAATAACAGAAGTCTTGGAATGGAACCAAATGGATAACCGATAGGCTGATCCTTTTCATGATTCCATCCAGGTCTGATTGATAAGGTTAAATTTCCGTTCCTGCGTTTCCATATAGGTACATTGCCGGGACTGGAGTGCGGAAGAGTTACCTGTACAAGTTGTCGAGTTAGAAATGCTTTATCTTGCTCAGTTGGTTCTGGATCCATTTGGATTTCAGTTGCTGCATCAAGTAAGAGAGAAAGGCTTTTCCCTAGATTTATACAGGTTATCATTTTTATATTTTCATATCTTCATATTTATGATTTTGCATAAAACTATATTAAGCAATCGGCGGATACTCGTATTTTTTAAACAAGTCGTTCAAGGCTTCTGTTACAACATCCTTCATCGATCTACGCCTCAAATCACGTTTCATTTGGTCAATCTGTAAATGTGCCTCTGTTGGAATTACTACAATCAGCTTTTTAGTTTCCCTTGCTGATGAAGTTTCTGCTTCGATGATTTTCTTCCTCTGTGCTGATGATTTATGCAGCGCTTCGTGAAGGCTTGGCTTTTGCGTCATTGTCCTTGTTCTCCATAAGGTTGGTTATAAAAGAAAAAAGAGAAGTAATTTCCTCTCCTGCTTTACTCTGCGGCTCGATTTCCAAAACACCCCTTCCGGCAGTAAAGGCATGAATAAATGCCATACGGTTGCCAATCGTTACTGGGGCAATAGAAACTTCGTAGCTCTTAATTGCCTCTACAGCCTCATCTGTTAGTGAGCCGCGAGTCTGTGTTTGGGTTAGAATAGCAACTGCCGGCTTGCCAGCCAACTGTGCGATTTTCACGCTTGAGCTGATAGCTCTCAAATCTATCAGTGACGGCTTACAGGGAATCAAGATTAAATCAGAGGCCTGAGCGGCTTCCAGTGCATCTTTTTGAGAATGAGGGGCCGTGTCAAATATTACAAGTTTTGCCCCGCTCTGACGGGCTGTATCGAGATAATGTGTTATACGGGCTGAATGTAGAGATACGACAGCTGGTGATTCATCAGGTCTATTGTCTTTCCAACTCATAGATGATGCTTGCGGGTCTAGGTCAAAGACTGCGGCTGGGTTTCCTGATAGTTCACTTGCGACAGCCAGATTAAGAGCAAGTGTTGTTTTCCCTGTGCCGCCTTTTTGCGAGATGATTGCCAAAACTTTCATATTTACACATTTCCATATCATTATAGTTTCATAAATCAACAATGCCACATTTATGAAAAATTACAATAGTATTCTTTTAAGGTATCACCTCACTAAACGCACGTTAAGGAAGAGATGAGGCAGGTATCCATCTATAGAGTGTTGGAATTGAAACACCGAGGTTGTTTGCTACTTCCTTAGGGGGCATTCCATTGGCCAACAACTGCTTCGCTGAGTCAATTTTGCTGGGGGTCATGCGTCGTTTTCGACCTCCAACCCTCCCTCGTAGTTTTGCTGCCTTTAATCCTGCACGTGTTCGTTCAACAATGAGTTCTCTCTCCATTTGAGAAAGACTGGCCATCACATGAAAAAAGAACCTCCCTGAGGGGTTACTGGTATCAATATGATCTGTGAGACTCTTAAAGTGAATATTCTTCTTTTCAAGAGAGGTGACAAGCTCAATCAAATTCTTAACATTGCGCCCCAGACGATCAAGCTTCCAGACAACAAAGGTATCTCCTTCACGAAGTTGTTCGAGGGCTTTATGTAATCCAGGGCGGTCTTCTCGTGTGCTGCTTGTATGATCCTCATAGATTCTTTGACAAGCCGCGATCTCTAAGGCTTCTTTTTGTAAATTAATGTTTTGATCACTTGTTGAAACTCTGGCGTAACCAATATGCATTCTTAACCCTTTATTTTCCCATTAGCTTATAAAGTAGGCGTTTTAATGAGGCTCGTTCTTGAGAATCTTGTCCAATTGTATTGGCCATTCTTTTTACAAACTGCGCTTGTTCCTCTGGGGAGAAGTAATTTTTACCGTCTTTTCCCATATACCGGGGGTTACTGACTTCTCGTTGATGGGTCGTGCAATAATCGTCCTTATTTTCTGCATTGAGAGCGTCGAGATTTATCCGTTCCTTCCGTCTCCCTAATCTAAGCCAAAGGCTTTTATCTAACCTTTCACTATGGCAGGTTGTATTTTCCATGATAGGTGTTTTTTTGTAGCTACGACTCATAGATGGTTTTTCCTTCTCAAAACCCATCATCAGAGTAATCTAATAAGAAAATACTTTCAAGATGGGTTTTTGAGAATTTTGAAGTCAAAGATCTGGGTCTCAATTCCTTTGGTGATTTAGATTATCACAAACGAACGATTTTGATAAAAGGAGGATGTTTTTACATCGTTGATTATTATGAATAAACGGAAACTTTTCTTT
>MGYM01000009.1:18480-23192 GCA_001801745.1 Gammaproteobacteria bacterium RIFCSPLOWO2_02_FULL_38_11 | reverse complement strand
CAAAAAACCTCTGTTAATAAGCAGGACAAAGATATCGCATTAATAATCCCTTAATATTAATAAAATATTTACTTTCAGATCAGATTATGGTCTAATATTGTTCGTTTTTGAATTTTTGGAGATATTTATGGAAGAACAAGTAACGGGTAACGATAAAAACAAAGAAAACTTGCCCCAAACAGCATCACCTTTATCAGCCGATCAGGAAGTAAAGCAAGTCTTTGAAACGAGCACAGAGGGGACTTCTTCTTCATCTTCTCATCAAACAGCAAGCGCACCCGTCACACCCATCGCTTCTTTAATAACGACTCCTCCTCGCCGCAAAAGCTGCCCTCTTCTTACTTATGAAATGTTAGTCCAAGAACGCAAAAATAAAAGCCGCCCTAGCACGTCTAGCAGTTCTTCTTCTACATCAACACCTAGAAAGTCAATTAACAATGACATACCGACTTCAAGCGAAATAGATCAACTGTCTTCATTACTCCAACAGTTTCAATCTTTTTATGAAAGCTTAAAACGAGAGGGAATCGAATATTTCACACAGAATTACACAACAGAAACCCAAGAGAGAATCAAGCAAGCACACAAAATTCTTGGCCCTTTAAGGGAAATACTAGAAACATTATCTAGAGTGACGGCTGTTCGAAGAATAGATGAATTCATGGCAGCATTCACTGCTTGTCATTCGAGTACATCAGCGCTTAATAGGAAATTGAACGATTTAAAAGGTTTATTAGAATTAGAAATAACACCTCTTGTTACTACTAAAAAAGCACTGGAAAAAGCGGCAACACCACCGCCACCACGACTTCGTTTTCATCATTAAGACCAACACGCTTGCATCTTGACGCTTGCTTCTTTAAAATGCCCGCCTTACTTAAATAAAAGAAGATTTACGAGGAACAAGCTTATGTTTGCAGTCATTTTCAGCGGTGGGAAACAATATCGTGTCGAACCCGGACAAACCTTAAAATTAGAAACCCTGGCGGGCAATGCAGGTGATGCCATTCAATTCGATCATATTTTAATGATCGCTGATGGAGAAAATATTAAAATCGGTACCCCCCATCTTGAAAATGCAAAAGTCCATGCAACCATTGTTGCGCACGGTCGTGGTAAGAAAATTCGAATTATTAAACATCGTCGCCGTAAGCACTATCACAAAGAAGCAGGACATCGGCAAAATTATACAGAAGTTAAAATTACTAACATTCAATAAGCAGAGGTAAGACGTTATGGCTCACAAAAAAGCAGGTGGCAGCACACGCAACGGACGCGACTCTCACTCTAAACGTTTGGGTGTAAAAAAATTTGGGGAGCAATTCGTACGTGCGGGCAATATCATTGTTCGTCAACGTGGCACACAATATCATCCCGGCGATAATGTCGGCATAGGAAAAGATCATACCCTGTTTGCTTTAATTGACGGCCTTGTACACTTTAAAGTAACAGGCTCACCACAACGACGCATGGTAATGGTTAACCCCTTTTCCTCTAACGAAAATTAAAAAATTTTAAAAAAATAAAAAAACTAAAAAGATGATAATCGAAAATTCTCTCTTGCCACGAGAAAAATTACTTCATTATGGTTCGCGTGTTTTAACTGATGTTGAATTGCTTGCTATTTTTTATCGTGTCGGTCTGCCTGGAAAATCCGTGTTAAACCTCGCACAAGAACATTTAATCGCCGCTGGTTCTCTCCAAAAATTATTAGATATGCCGTTTAATGAAATTCAAGCCTGGGGAGGCGTAGGTTTAAGCAAATACGCTAGTCTGCAAGCAGCACTGGAATTAGGAAAACGTTATCTGAATCAAACCTTAAAAAATAATGTCCCTATGAATCATGTATCAAAAGTCGTAGATTATTTAAATCTACAATTAAGAAATCTCGATCATGAGGTTATCGTGGGTTTGTTTTTAGATACGAAAAATGGCTTGATAGCTTCTGCAGAATTAGCACGCGGAGGATTAAGCTCTACACAACTTTATCCACGCACTTTAATCAAACAAGCCCTCAATTATAATGCCGCCGGATTGATCGTGGCACACAACCATCCGTCAGGCGATCCTACCCCTAGCCAAGCAGATAAAACACTGACAAACGCTTTGAAAAAGTTACTAGAACAAATTGAAATTCGTTTGTTAGATCATATCATTCTGGGTAACGCCTGTTATTTTTCTTTTGCAGAAAAAGGTTATTTATGAAATTTATCGATGAAGCCACCATTACCATAGAAGCAGGTAAAGGTGGTAATGGCTGCGTGGGTTTTCGACGAGAAAAATTCATTCCGTTTGGCGGGCCAAACGGAGGCGATGGCGGTGATGGCGGCAGCGTCATTTTACAAGCCGATGAAAATAAAAATACGCTTATCGATTTTCGTTACACACGCAGCTTCAAAGCAGATAAGGGGGGCAATGGTCGAGGCAGTGATTGCACGGGTAAAAGTGGAGACGATCTTTTTATACGTCTTCCTTGCGGCACTTTAATTTATGATAACGACACAGATGAATTACTCGGCGACCTCACAACACATTTACAAACACTTAAAGTTGCACAAGGTGGTTTCCACGGCTTAGGCAATACACGGTTTAAAAGCAGCACCAATCGTGCGCCTCGCCAATTTACTGAAGGCTCGCCTGGCGAGAAACGCTGTTTACGATTGGAATTAAAATTATTGGCTGATGTGGGTTTGTTGGGTTTACCTAATGCTGGTAAATCAACTTTTCTTTGTACCGTTTCCGCAGCACGCCCCAAAGTGGCTGACTACCCTTTTACAACCTTACATCCGAGCCTAGGCGTTGTTCGTTTGGGCCCAGAACAAAGCTTTGTTATTGCTGATATTCCAGGTTTAATTGAAGGCGCCGCCGAAGGTGCAGGCCTTGGCATACAATTTTTAAAACATCTCGCACGCACGCAACTATTATTACACTTAGTGGATATCAGCCCACCAACAGAAAATAATCTTGTCCAAGATATTCAAACCATTGAACAGGAGCTTGAAAAATTCAGCGAAGATCTTTGGAAAAAACCACGCTGGCTCCTATTCAACAAAATTGATTTGTTACCCAAAAAAGAAGTTGACGCAAAAATAAAAAATATCATTGAAACACTACAATGGAGAAATCCCGTTTTTACACTTTCATCTGCCACAGGCGAGGGCACAAAAGCTTTATGCAATGAAATCATGAAATATTTAAATCAAAAAAAGAGAGATGATGATGAAAAATAAATTTTTTATTTTATTTTTTGTTTTTCTCCCATTTTCGGCATGGGGAAAAATCATGATTGTGGCGGCAGAAAATACTTACGCTCAGGTCGCTCAACGTTTAGGAGGAGATTTTGTTTCTGTGACCTCTTTGATGTCACGCCCCAATCAAGACCCTCATTTATTTAATGCAACCGTTACCCAAGCAAAAGCTTTAACAAAAGCAGATATCATCGTATTTAATGGCGCGGGTTATGACACTTGGATTCAACCTTTGTTAGATAATAACAATAAAAACCATCAGCACATCATCAACGTTTCTAAGCTCATGCCTGAAATTTCAGGAAACCCTCATCTATGGTATGACTCCCGCACGCTCGCTCGTTTTGCACACACGTTAACGACTTTATTAAAAAAACAAGATCCCTCCCATGCTGATTACTTCGATCAACAATTAAAACTATTTTTAAATGATTACCAAAAAATAACAATTTTCTTATCGGAAATGAAAAAACACGCCAAAGACAAGACTGTGTTACTGACTGAAACTTTATTTGAACCCACGGCAAACCAACTTCATTTAAAGATAGCCGGAATGGGTTTTGCAAAAAACATTACAAACGAAAATTCTCCCACACCTTCTGAAATTATAGAATTTGAAAAAACCATTGAAGCGCATCGTGCACAGGTTTTAATTTATAATTTACAAATGCAAACGTCCTTGATTGAACACATGAAAACGAAAGCGCTTCAATATCAACTGCCCCTGGTGGGAATCAGTGAAACACAAGCTTTAAATGAAGATTACATTACCTGGATGCTCAAACAACTTCGTCCGATAGATTTGGCGCTGAGGAAACAATGACGCTTATTCATGCAGAAGGATTATGCCTTCAATTTAATGAAAAAATTATTTTGAAAAATTTTTCTTTCTCCATTCATCCAGGTGAATTTGTCGCGGTACTGGGGCCTAATGGCGCAGGAAAAAGCACGCTCTTAAAACTTATTTTAGGCCTCACCAAACCCACCCAAGGTTATTTAAATGTATTAGGAGAATCGCCTTATCAAGGTCATCCGCACATCGGTTATCTTCCACAGAATAGAACTATTTTTTCTAATTTTGAATTAACGGGCTATCAACTGCTTGCAAGCTCCTTGCATGCAAATCGCTTGGGTTTACCGTTACTTTCTAAAAACGACAAAGAAAAAATTAAGATGATCATTGCAAAAACGGGCGCTGAAAAAATCGCTTACCGTCCTTTCTCAAGTTTATCTGGTGGCGAACGTCAACGTCTATTGTTGGCACAAACTCTGTTGAACGATCCAAAAATTTTATTACTGGATGAACCTTTAAATAATCTTGATCCTTATTACCAAGAGACCTTAGTTGAGCTTATTTCTAATTTATCAAAAGAGTTACACATGGCGGTATTGCTGACGGCACATGATGTCAATGCATTGCTGCCTGCGCTAGATCGTGTTTTATATATGGTGGGCGGCGTTGCA
>MGYM01000009.1:17104-18453 GCA_001801745.1 Gammaproteobacteria bacterium RIFCSPLOWO2_02_FULL_38_11 | reverse complement strand
ACGAGTAGAAATCTATCTGCGTTATATGACACACCGATTGAAGTCTTACATTATAAAAATCGAGTTTTTGTCTTGGGCAAACATCGCAGCATGGGGGACTTTCATCAGCATTGTAATGAGTAGCTGTAACAAGTGAACTCCGTATTATTAAGGATAACAGATGAAAACCCCAGCTAGGACCATTTCCATAGAACACGTAATAACATGTTTTACGTATTCTTTACAGACAATATAAAAATACATAGAATATGTCATTACTTATTTTACGTATTATAAAAGGCTCCGAATGAAATCACTATTTATTGGTCGACAGCATGAATTAGAAGAACTCCAACACTATGTCAAAAAAACTCTGCTAGCCTTATCGTAGTCAAGGGAAGACGGCGTATTGGTAAAAGCAGATTAATCGAAGAATTTGCCAAGAGTTATTCATTTTATGAATTTTCAGGGCTAGCACCAACAGCTAGGACAAGCAAACAAACTCAGATAAATAAGTTCGCTAATCAGCTTGGATTAACATTCGATATCCCAGGCATAAAAGCAGATAACTGGAATACACTTTTTCTGTTTCTTGCAAAACATACTCAAAAAGGTAGGATCATCATCTTGCTTGATGAAATTTCATGGATGGGATCCGAGGACCCAGATTTTTTGGGTAAATTAAAAAATGCCTGGGACTTACATTTTAAAAAAAACTCAAAATTAATTTTAATTATTTGTGGCTCAACATCGTCTTGGATCGACAAAAATATTTTATCAAGCTCAGCATTTATGGGCAGAATCTCTCATACCATAACACTAGATGAGCTGCCCTTATCAGATTGTGCAAGATTCTGGAAAGGAATCGGAAGTCAATTCTCAAGTTATGATAAATTTAAAATTCTCTCTATCACAGGCGGGATCCCTCGCTATTTAGAAGAGATCCAGCCACGATATTCTGCAGAAGAAAACATTCATCATCTTTGTTTTAAGAAGGGCGGATTATTAACGCATGAATTCAGAGATATTTTCTCGGATTTATTCGGAAAAAGGAGTGAAAAATATAAAGAAATTGTTCGACTATTGACTCAAAGGAATCTTGAATACAGTGAAATATGCGAACAATCAGGCGTAGGCAAATCTGGACTTGTCAGTGAGTATTTAAGTGATTTAGTCACCTCTGGATTTATTAGTCGTGATCATACATGGAATCCTAAGACAGGCATTACAGCTCCCTTACTTTTTAAGTATCGTTTACGAGATAATTATCTTCGTTTTTATTTAAAGTACATAGAAAATAAATTGCCGGAGATCGACAGAGGCGTCTATCAACTTAAATCATTAAGCTCATTACCCGGCTGGGCTACAAT
>MGYM01000009.1:12482-17082 GCA_001801745.1 Gammaproteobacteria bacterium RIFCSPLOWO2_02_FULL_38_11 | reverse complement strand
CTTGTATTAAATAATAGAGATTTCATTCATCGATGTTTGAAGCTATCTGCCGATGATATTGTTATTGAAAATCCTTATTTTCAACATGCACAAAGTCGCCAATCCGGATGTCAAATTGATTATATGATCCAAACCAGAACCAATGTAGTTTATGTTTGTGAAATAAAATTTTCACGTCATGAAATTAAAAAAGAAATTATTAAAGAGGTTAAAACTAAAATAGATCGGCTTTCAATTCCAAGAGGAATGTCTTTTTGTCCTGTGCTAATTCATGCAAATGGGGCAAGTGACACCGTTATTGATGATGGCTATTTTACTGAGATTATCGACTTTAGTGATATCTTAAAAGATCAGAGATAGGTAATCCGGGGAGCAACGACTCATTAATTATTTTCAAAATTGTTAAAGAGACGTTGGCGGTACTTAAAAAGTAAAATCGACGTGTTTTTAAAAGTATTCAACGATAATAACAGCCAATTTTACTTTCAAACAATAAAACCTTATGATATTTTTCTGAACTAAAAGAGGATAGCGCTCATGAATTATTTTTCTAGCTTAGATACAGCATTACAAAGCATCTTTTGGCCGAAAGAAAATACCTTTATCAAACAAGCCTTTACAATTCTTGCGGGTGTTTTTCTGTTAGCGCTGGCCTCACAGTTAAGCATCCCTTTACAACCTGTGCCCCTTACTTTCCAAAGCGCAACCGTCATCCTCATTGGCATAGCCTGTGGGGCAAGATTAGGGAGCTATGTGATCGTTTCTTATTTAATTGCCGGTGCTTGTGGCTTACCTGTTTTCGCTAATTTTTCGGCTGGCATCTCCCCTTTCTTTGGGCCGACGGGCGGCTATTTAATCGGTTTTTTACCTGCTGCAGCATTAAGCGGCACCCTTGCTCAAAAAGGTTTTGCACGAAGCATCCTAGGTAGTTTCATTGCTGCCTGCTTGGGCGTCTGCATCATCTTTCTCTTAGGCGTTAGCGTACTTTCCATTTTTGTTGGATGGTATCAAGCAATAACATTTGGCATCATGCCATTCATCCTCAGTGAACCCCTCAAATTGATTGCCGTTGCGCTTATCGCGCCTAAATTTTGGAAGAAAATATAAAATGGAAATTGCAGGGCACTTTTAAAAATTAGAAATTTTGCGTTGAGACGAGGCGCACGCATTTTTAAAAGCGGAGTTTACACATAAGTAAATGAGCATTTTAAAAATGAGTGCAAAAAAGTCACAACGCAAAAAGGCAATTTTTAAAGGTGCCCTTACATTTCGCCCACATCATTTTTTGTGTGCGTTATGCTTCCAAGGCAAAGGATATTCGCCCAAGTTTATCGATAATTTTAAAAAAATCATGGCGGCGCTCAATTCATCTAACGGTGACATAACTAAAATTAAAATTGTCGATCATACCGACTCTATTTGTCATCCCTGTCCAAACAGAAAAGGCATGAAATGCACTTCACAAGAAAAAATAGTGACTCTCGACAAGGCGCATGCGAAGGCGCTTGGCATCACCTCAGCTAAAGAAATAACATGGGGAGAGGCAAAAAGATCAATCGCAGAAAAAATTAGCTTAGATAAATTTCATGAAATTTGTGTATCATGCGATTGGAAAAAATTAGGAATATGCGAAAAAGCATTAGGGAATTTTCTGAAAAAACCAATAAAATAAACGAAACATACCCTGTAACGCAAGCTTGCGTAGTTACAGGAAACAAGCGTGGAAATTACCTCTTTTCACGCACGACGAAATAAAAAATGGATTTTAGAGAAAGAATAAAAAATGAGAACTAAAAAACTCACCCAAAAACTCAATGGCCATTGCGTATAATAAGTGAGAAACAAACTCAAGAGAACGATGAATAATGTTAAAAGAATACTACTGATTATTCCGCTCCAAAAAGAATGCGTATATTGCAAACTGATGGAAGCAGGTCCGATGAGTAAAGTGAAAATCAGCAACACCCCAACCGCTTGACTTGCAAGCGTCACACCCACCGCCAAAAAACATAAAAACAAAACACTGATAAAGATTAACGGTAAACCACGTGCTTGTGCCAACTCAGGTTCAAGACTTGAAAAAAGTAAAGGACGAGAAAGCAAAGCTAAAAAAAGAAAAGTAACACTTGTCAGTATCAACATGACTTGAAGAGCATGCGTAGACACACCCAGTAAATTTCCAAACAAAATACTGTTTGCTTGGCCCGTGTAAGCTTGATGGAACGACAAAAAAAGCGAACCCAAACCTAATGCAAACGCAAGGATGATGCCAATGATAGGATCGTTTTTTCTGAGCCGTCCTTCAAATAACCCCATGAGTAATGCACAAAGGAGCGTAAGAACCAATTGTCCTGTCAGAGGCGATAAGCCAAGGAGCAACGCCCCTGTGGCACCCGCAAAACTAATGTGTCCTAAGGCATGGCTGGCGAAACTCAAGTTCCGTAATATAACAAAATAACCCAACGCGCCAGACAATAAAGCAATTAAAATCCCCGCCAAAAAAGCATGCTGCATGAATTCATACTGAAATATTTCCACGGAGGTTCCCTAAAAAATAACGGCAAGTATACCAAACGGACTTCAAGATGCGAGTTTTGCTTATTCCTATAATTTTATAATCATGGCGTGTGATCAGCATTGCAATGAGTAGGCGCGTGACTGGATTAGTCCCACTCGAACCGGAGAATAACATTATGTTTTATTCTCAAAAAACTCCTTTTAAGGGAATATAATACAAATTAAATATAATTAATTCTTCAAAAGATTATAATTTTAGTGTATTATACTCTTATATAAGGAGTATTTTGCGTATGAAAGATCATCTCTTGTTGAAAACCTTAGGGCCAGGCTCTGCTCGCTTGATTAGCACCCTTTACAGCCATAATCGCCCTGTTTTTCATTTTCGAGAAGCAGAAGAAATTTTAGGTGGACGCCCAGCTGCTTCTAAAATTCTTTCGCAACTTACTCATCGCGGGATAGCCACTCGATTGAAGCCAGGCCTATTTCGCCTCAATCCGTTTGAATTAGGTTTTGAGCGGGAATACCTCGGGAATCCTTACGTCGTAGCACGTGAATTGACACAAAGCGGGCACAAAAAAATTAAAGAAAAATATTATCTTTCTCATGGCTCAGCATTTGATCTACATCAAATGCTGACACAACCTCAACTGATTGTTTATATCAGTTTTCCTAGAATGGTACGAACGAGAATAATCCAAGGAACAGAATTCAAATTCGTACGCTGTAAAAGAGAGGATCTTTTTGGACTCACAGAGATGTGGGTCGATAAAAGTGAAAAAATTTGTGTTAGTGATTTGGAACGTACATTATTAGATGGCTTGAAACAACCTACTTACTGCGGAGGTTTTTCTGAAGTAGCAAAAGGATTTTCTATAAAACAACCCCTGATTGATCCGCAAAAACTTATTGATTATGCCGTAAAATTAAATAGTGGCGCTGTGAATCGAAGGCTAGGATATCTCATGGAACTTTATCAAATTGGCTCCCGTATTCATTGGGATTTTCTGCAAACCAAACTTACCTCCACCTACCAACTTCTTGATCCTGAACTTCCCGCAAAAGGTCACCATACAGCAAAATGGCGACTAAGATTGAATATTCCAGAAGAAGAACTTCTTGCAATCAGAGGAACATAATCCATGATTCCACAAAGTCAGATCTCCAAACTTTCCAATCGATTGTTGAAAGAGCAAGGGGGCAGGCGTATACCAGAAAATATATTAGAACGGGATTATTGTATCGCCTGGTTTTTAATAGGTCTGGCTCGTGTAGCTCTGCGAAATAAAATTGTATTTAAAGGTGGAACAGCTTTACGACGATGCTATTTCTCCGACTATAGATTTTCAGAAGATCTTGATTTTACTTTTTTGGAATTACTTGCATTCGAAGAATTAAAACAAGGACTCGAACTACTCTACGCGGAAATAAAACAAGCTTCGAATATTACTTTTCGATTTTCACGCGCTGACTCAACACATCATCAAAATAGTTATACTTTTTATCTCAGTTATGAAGGACCGCTGCCTGTTACCTCCACCCCAAAAGAAATTAAAGTAGATATCACCCTCAAAGAGAAGCTTTTCTATGATCCTCAAGCATTACCGGTACTTAAAAATTACGATGAATTTAGCGATCTACCCTTAGATTCAAAAATTCTGGTTTATTCTCTTGACGAAATCGCCAGTGAAAAAACCTTAGCACTCTTTGATCGAGCAAGAACAGAGCCTCGAGATCTTTATGATCTTTGGTATCTGACCGATCAAAGCAAATCCGTATCCCTACATAACTGCTTAGGTGCGATTAATGCAAAGCTTGCACATCGAAATAAAACATTAGATGAAGTGCGCGGAGAATTCTCAAAAAAGAAGGCTCGCCTCAAAAAAACGTGGAACACGAGGCTCTCTACACAAATGAGCAACCCACCTGAATTTGATAAAGTTTACCGCGCAGTAAATCGTGTTTTTCGACACGCCAACATTATTATTTGATTTTATGAACTTTTCAGACATTAGAAGAAGAACTTTTTGCCGCTCTTCTTTCATCTTCAGCCGACGCCATCGCACTGGACTGAGCTGTATCG
>MGYM01000009.1:11957-12457 GCA_001801745.1 Gammaproteobacteria bacterium RIFCSPLOWO2_02_FULL_38_11 | reverse complement strand
GAGATCGCATCATCGTAGAAAAAAATCCTGCTTCATAGGATACTCGAGGAGGTAAAACCCGTCGCTGTGGTGAAGCCAGTGAGGATGTCTGCGATAATTCTTGTACCACCATATCTTCTTTTTCTGCAGGTCTGTACCAAAAAGAATGCTCATGATCTACAGCATAAAATTGAATATCGTACTTGTTGGTATCAGATATTTTCTCTTTTCTATGTTTTCTAGAATATCCCAAATAAACGTTTTTTAATATGTCTCCTTGAAAATAAGGTCGCAAGCTATCTACACCAATTAATACTTCTTTTCTACCGTCTATTTCCCGCGCCAAGTCACCAAAAATATCTTTCTCTATGTCATGACGCATCCTCATCTTAACTCTTAAATGAATCGGAATATCAGGATAAAGATACCCCCCCTCTTCTGCTTTTTCCCCAATAAGTACAATGTTTAAATATTCTGTGCCCGCTGGCAATGTTATCGAGCGATAAGGGGTCTTGCGCGTA
>MGYM01000009.1:6517-11942 GCA_001801745.1 Gammaproteobacteria bacterium RIFCSPLOWO2_02_FULL_38_11 | reverse complement strand
TTCAGCTGTATACAAGTACCCGAGGTAAACGGCGCCTTACCCACCAAGGTGGCCTTACTCCAATAAGCCAGATCTGCTAATATCCTTTCTACTTCTTTTCTTTCAGGTGAAAATTCAGCAAAACTCAAATACTTTTCTAATCTTATCTCTACTAAATTTGTTGTATTGCAGATCTCATCTCGTATACGTTTCATCTCATCCGTGTAATTTGTTAATCCGCCTATTAATGTTTGACAATGTTTTTCATGCACATCATCTTGGAAACGATGCGGATTGCTTAAGGCAAACGCTTGTGCTGATTCAATAGCTACGTGAATTTGCTTTGTTAATTCATTAAATCTTTCAAATAATAATCTTATTTGCCTTACTTTCTCATCAAATACCCCACAGGAATAAAGATTGGTATACGAGCTTGTCGTAACGCTTAAAGTCCCATAATCATCAGAAGGCGGCGGCTCTTCTGTTTGCGATGGGCCTTCAGCACGCGTGATGGTGTGAGCTACATTTTTTACCTTATCAATCACCCTTCTAAATTCAGGATCATTTCCTATCTCGTGCGCATTAATTTCAGCAACGATTAAACTTTTAAGCATCGATAAAAAATACTCTAAGCCTAGTTTTGCATCCACTAAACTCGAAACTTCCGCTTTTATTTTCCCCTTCAGGGAGTGCGTCTCTTCTCGACTCATATCAAGCAAACGAGCATAAACAAACAAAGCAGTGCCTCGCAAGATCGCAGAAACAAAACCTGTCCCCCCCCTAGAATAAAGCAGTTGGCTATCTTTATTTTGCGCTTCTTTTTCAGAGCTTGAAAACAAGTCATACAATGGATGACACAGACCCTCTCTTATCGTCTCTACTACTAAAATTTTACGACAAAAAAAAACAAGATAGGTGAACTTTTCTCTTCTGCTCTGCGTTTCTCTTGCGCTTAAACTCGCGGAAACGGCATAAGGCGGGGATAGCTTGAACGAACCTCCTGTTATTTCCTTAAGCTCTTCCTGCGAAGAAACCACAAGCAATTCCATTTTCATTTCATGTTTACTTAGAACAACCTCTGGCTCGAACTCATGGAGCATTTGAGTACCTGCCTCGAGGGTAAATTCATTGTAACCCTGCCCCAAATGCAATTCTGATTCGTCCGCTCTTTTTTTATAAACCATGGTTTTTCTCCTTAGATTAATTGTTTTATACGATCCACTGCTTCACCTAATTTATCAATCTCTACAACAAATGAAATACGCATACAATTAGGCACGCCAAAAGCACTCCCCGGGATCACAGCCACATTTGCTTTCATCAAAAAATATTCCGCAAGGGCTAAATCATCTTTTATATCTTGATGCCGTGTCATAAATTCTGAAAAATCAGGAAAAATATAAAAACTGCCGCTCGATGCTAAACAGTTTACACCCGGAATTTCATTTAAGGCTTTGACTAAAAAATCATGGCGTTTTTGATAAGCTCGCCGCATCGCTTCAACGCAGTCTTGCGAACCCTGTAAAGCACTTTCGGCAGCCATTTGCGCCATGGCGTTGGCACTGGAGGTGCTCTGGCTTTGGATATTCGTCATCGCCGTGATAATTTCTTTGGGGCCCGCACAATAACCAATTCGCCATCCTGTCATCGCATACGTTTTTGAAACACCATTAAAAACAAGGGCGCGGGAAGATAAGGCGGGACATGCATTCAAAATATTACAGAAATTTTCTCCTGTCCATTGAATATGTTCGTACATGTCATCACTGGCAATCACAATAGAAGGGTGTTTTTTTAAAACCTCACCCAAAGCCATGAGTTCTTGCTTACTGTACATCATACCGCTGGGGTTATTGGGACTATTTAAAATAAGTAATTTTGTTTTCGGTGTTATCGCGTCACTCAATTGTTGGGGGGTGATCTTAAAATGATTTTTTATATCCGTGGAAAGGGTAACAGGCACGCCACCTGCCAATAAAACAATGTCTAAGTAAGACACCCAATAAGGCGCAGGAATGATAGCTTCATCCCCGTCATTCAATATCGCTTGCGCTAGATTATAAATGCCTTGCTTACTCCCCAAGGAAATTAAAACCTGATCGACTGTATACGCCAAATGATTTTCGCGTTTAAATTTTTCTACCACTGCTTTACGTAAATTCAATAAACCTTCCACCGCCGTATATTTCGTATAACCCTCATTTATCGCTTTAATTCCCGCCTCTTTGATAGGCTGCGGGGTATCAAAATCAGGCTCGCCCAGCCCTAAATTAATAATATCCCTGCCCTGCGCTTTTAATTGATTAACACGCACAGATAAGCCCAAAGTGGGCGAGGGTTTAATACGTTGAACACGATTGGAAAGCATGAAGGAACCTTAATAAAAAAATATGATAGAATTAGCGATTTTATTTAAGAAGTCTTGAAATGCCAAGAACCTTTGAATTACACACACCGTTTCAACCCGCAGGCGATCAACCAGAAGCCATTCAAACACTGGTAAACGGCTTAAAGGATGGTTTGACATACCAAACATTACTAGGCGTTACAGGCTCAGGAAAAACGTTTACCTTAGCCAATGTGATCGCACAAACACAACGTCCGACGTTGATCCTCGCACCCAATAAAACCCTCGCCGCGCAACTTTATGGAGAAATGAAAACGTTCTTTCCTCGCAATGCCGTAGAATATTTTGTTTCTTATTATGATTATTATCAACCTGAAGCCTATATCCCCGCCTCAAATACTTACATCGAAAAAGATTCAGCGATTAACGATCACATCGAACAAATGCGTTTATCCGCTACCAAAGCCATCCTTGAACGCCCCGACACAATCATCGTCGCAACTGTTTCTGCAATTTATGGTTTAGGCGATCCAAAATCTTATTTAAAAATGATGCTGGCCCTCTCACGCGGCGATCTCATTGACCAACGCAACATTATTCAACGACTCACCGAATTGCAATATACACGCAATGATATTGAATTAAAACGCGCAAGTTATCGTGTGCGAGGCGATGTTATCGATGTTTTTCCCGCAGAAGAAGAACAAGAAGCTGTACGTATCGAATTACAGGATGATGAAGTTTCAAATTTAAGTTATTTTGATCCTCTCACCGGCCATATCCTACGACGTATTCCTCGCACCACCATTTTTCCTAAAACACATTACGTCACCCCCAGACAAACCATTTTAGATGCCATGGAAAAAATAAAAATAGAATTAACATCACATCTTGAAGAATTATATGCAAAAAACAAACTCGTCGAAGCACAACGCTTGCAACAACGCACACAGTTTGATCTTGAAATGATGAATGAATTGGGTTATTGCGCTGGCATTGAAAATTATTCTCGTTTTTTATCAGGACGTAAGCCCGGCGAACCCCCGCCGACCTTAATTGATTATCTCCCTGGCAATGCACTTGTCATGATCGATGAATCACATGTTACCGTCCCTCAATTAGGGGGCATGTACCGCGGTGATCGCTCAAGAAAAGAAACTTTAGTGGAATACGGTTTTCGCCTACCTTCAGCTTTAGACAATCGTCCTTTACGTTTTGAAGAGTTTGAGTGCATTGCACCGCAAATAATTTTTGTATCTGCTACCCCTGGCACTTATGAAACAGAACATGCGGGCATGATTGCAGAACAAGTCGTCAGGCCCACAGGCTTACTTGATCCCATCGTTGAAATTCGACCCGTGACACATCAAGTCGATGACTTACTTTCTGAAATTCATCTTCGCGTAAAAAAACAAGAGCGCGTGCTTGTGACAACACTGACAAAACGTTTAGCAGAAGATTTAACGGATTATTTTAGTGAACATCACATCAAGATAAGATACCTCCACTCTGAAATCGATACCATTGAACGCATGGAAATTCTTCGCGATTTACGCTTGGGTCAATTTGATGTGCTCGTCGGCATTAATTTATTACGAGAAGGTCTTGATTTGCCAGAAGTTTCGCTCGTCGCCATTTTAGATGCCGACAAAGAAGGATTCCTACGATCAGAGCGTTCATTAATTCAAACCGTAGGACGCGCCGCACGCCACAAAGAAGGCAAAGCCATTTTATATGCGGACAGAACCACTTCTTCCATGCAAAGAGCCTTAGATGAGATGGATAGACGACGACAAAAACAAAAAGATTATAATAAAAAACACGGCATCACCCCTCAATCCATTCAAAAACAAGTAACAGACATTTTAGAAAGCGCACGCCACCCTGACTCTTCCGTGGCTTGGTTACAAACAGCAGAAAGCATGGCAAAGTATGAAACCCTCTCTCCTGAAAAATTTTCAAAAATATTAAAAAAAATTGAAACCAAGATGTACCAACATGCAAAAAATCTTGAATTTGAAGAAGCCGCAAAATTACGCGACCAACTCACTTCTTTGCGCCAACAGTTTTTAGTAGGGCAGAAATCATGACTTACGATTATGAGTTTGATGGCACTGCCTTCTCTTGCCCTCTTTTATTGACTCACACAAAAAAAGAAATTGAAAAAATCCCCGCAGGAAAAATATTAAAAATTATCACAAAAGATCCCAGCGCCGTTATCGATTTTAAAACCTATACCAGCATCACAAAACATACTTTACTCACTTACGAAAAAAAAGAAGAACTATTTTATTTTTATATTAAAAAAGGAAACTAACGTGCACGCCAAACAAGTTTACAAACGTTTACTCATTTATGCATGGCCCTATTCTTATGCCGTTTTATTAGGCTTATTCGGTACTATTTTAATTTCAAGTACCGACGCAGGTTTTGCTTACATTCTCAAACCCCTGCTTGACAAAGGATTCATTGCAAAAGACCCACACTTTATTCAACTTTTACCTCTCGGTGTTTTCCTGGCATTTTTGTTACGTGGTGCGGGGGGTTATATGTCAGATTACTTTATGGCACGCGCAGGACGCAGCGTTGTTTTAAAATTCAGACAAGATATTTTTGCACATTTACTCAAATTACCCGCACGTTTTTTTGAGGGTTCTTCATCAGGAAAATTAATTTCCGTATTAATTTATAATGTCGGTGAAGTTGCAAAAGCAAGCACCGATGCCATCGTCACATTGGTCAGAGAAAGCTGTCTCGTCATTGGTTTATTGATTGTGATGATCTCCACCAGTTGGCAATTAACCTTATTATTTTTGATTAGCACACCCTTCATTGCTCTCATTGCACGTTATTCAAGTTTGCGCATGCGTAATTTAAGCAAACATTTGCAAGACTCGATGGGACAAGTGACGCATGTCGCTGAAGAAACGATCGAGGGCTACAAAGTCATTCGTATTTTTGGTGGCGAAGACTACGAAGCCAGAAAATTCAATGCAATTACAAAACAAAATTTTGATCGTGAATTAAAAGTCGTGACAACACACTCCCTGGCCACCGCTTCCGTACAACAGATCGCATCGATCATCATTGCCATCATGT
>MGYM01000009.1:0-6492 GCA_001801745.1 Gammaproteobacteria bacterium RIFCSPLOWO2_02_FULL_38_11 | reverse complement strand
TAGCACCATCCAAAAAGGCATTGCGGCGGCAGAAAGTCTTTTTCAATTATTAGATGAACCTGCTGAAAAAAACTCAGGGAAAATTCATATTAAACGCGTGAATGGCCAAGTAGAATATCGAAATGTAAATTTTTCTTATAACAGTCACACTGTTGTTTTAGAAAATATTAATTTTGTGATTGAACCAGGAAAAACCGTTGCTTTGGTCGGTCGCTCCGGTAGCGGCAAAAGCACAATCGCAAATTTATTGCCGCGATTTTATGATGGATTTTCAGGTGAAATTTTAATTGATGGAATGAACATACGTGATATTCACCTACCTGAATTACGTCATCAATTTGCATTCGTAAATCAGCAAGTGACCTTGTTCAACGACAGCATCGCAAACAACATTGCCTACGGGCAACGCAACATCGATATAGAAAAAATAAAAAAAGCTGCGATGGCAGCACACGCTTTAAGTTTCATTGAACAATTACCTCAAGGTTTTGACACCTTAGTAGGAGAAAACGGCGTGTTACTGTCAGGCGGACAGCGTCAGCGTATCGCCATTGCCCGCGCCTTATTAAAAAACGCGCCCATTTTAATTTTAGATGAAGCCACGTCTGCTTTAGACACAGAATCAGAGCGCCATATTCAAGCGGCCCTGGAAGAACTCATGCATACACGCACCACGCTTGTGATCGCACATCGCTTATCTACCATCGAAAAAGCCGATCTTATTCTTGTTGTAGAAAAAGGACGTATTATTGAAGCAGGCACACACAAGGCTCTCTTGGCGCAAGTTGCCCATTATGCGAGGTTTTATCAATTACAACTTAACCCTAAAAACAATACTTAAGGGTAGCTGCAAAAATGTGCAATATTTTATCAAAAAAGGCTACTAGAACCCAAATTATTGCAACTAGCAAAACATATGCCCGTCATTGTATTAACCGGGGCACGCCAAGTAGGGAAAAGCACGCTACTAAAACATCTTCTTCCTCAAACAGAGCTTATTGTTTTTGATCCTCTGATGGATAGTGGCAACGCAAGACAAGATCCAGAATTATTTTTAGATCAATTAAAGTTGCCCGTCATCTTAGATGAAATTCAATATGTTCCCGAACTATTACCTGTTATTAAACGCCGAGTCGATCTTTCAAAAAAGCCCGGTGAATATTGGCTTACTGGATCACAAAACCTGAATGTCTTAAAAAACGTTTCAGAAAGTTTAGCGGGACGCGCAGCTTTGCTGTCGCTCTACCCCATGAATTTTTCAGAACGATATGATGATGCCTCTGCGTGAATTCCCCGTTTTTTCAAGATCCGACCACATTCTTAACTCAACCCGTAAAAAAATCGAATACGACCAACACACTAACTTCTGTTATATGGAAAGGAGGATACCCCGGGCTTATTCCGTTAGCAGAAGAACTATATGTAGATGTACTGGGTTCTTATTTCAGTACTTACATTGAAAGAGATCTACGTTTGATAAGTGAGATCAGTGATTTTCAAGACTTTTCACGCTTTGTTCAACTGCTTGCAAACCTTACCGCTCAAGAAATAAATTTTTCTGAATTAGGTCGCGAAGTAGGTATTGCACCAAAAACCGCTCAGCGGTGGCTCAATATATTAAACAGCACCTATCAATGGATTGAATTACCTGCTTACTCTGGTAATACACTAAAACGAATCAGTGAGAAACATAAAGGTTATTTTATTGATACTGGGATGGCTTGCTATTTAATGCATATCTCAACACCGCAAGCCGTATTAGGGCATCCAAAATTAGGCGCATTATTTGAAACTTATGTCGTTAATAATATCTTAACGCAGCTCCCACTTTTGAAAGGAAAACCCGCTGTTTATCATTGGCGAACGCATTCAGGCGCAGAAGTCGATTTACTCATTGAGATGGATAATATCTACTACCCTATTGAAATTAAATGTAAAACCAGACCATCTCGTGCTGACACATCGGGAATAAAAGCACTGCGTGAAACATATCCTAATTTAAATTTCGCACCTGCTTTAATAATTTGTGCGGTAAATCAAATTCAAGATTTAGGAAATGATTGTTATGCAGTTCCCTTCGACATGCTTTAAGGCATTTCTAAAAATTAAAAATTTGAAGTTTTTAAGTTAATATTCACTTAATTTTAAATTCATAAAAAAAATTAATTTTACTGCTATACTCGTCTCAGATGAAACTCTTATTTTTCATACGTAACGAATATAGGAAACAAGGGAAAAGGGATTTATGCCATCGAATTCAGAACAAAATTTCAAAGAAAATCGAGATTCTTTAAGCACTCAAGTCATCGATGCAATCAAAAAATATCGCGACTGGCGAGAAACTCGAGGCGTTGAAAAAATGACAAAAACGCTTGATGAAAACCTAAAAGGCATTGTAAAAAAAGCAGAAACACTTCAACTCAAACCACACAAACTCAGACTAATTTTAAAAACTGCATTAGAGAACGGAGATTATATCCCAGGCAGCATGTTGCATAAAGCTTTCACCCAATTAAGCGCCTCTCCTAACAAAGACCCGGGGAACATAACACATCAACAATTCAAATCGACGATTCAATTCACCGAAAACGTCCACATCATTTCATCGATACATTCACCGCTGACAATTCAAAGATCCCCTGCTGCTCCCAAAGGAACACCGCAAACAACAGCATCACCGCAACATCACAAAAACTCAAAAAATTAACCTCACAAGTCTCTTGTAAACACAAGCTGCGCTGCGTTACAGAGAATACGCTCGCACAATCATCTGCAATAATTGCTTAAAAACTTTGGGATTGCCCGCCACAAGATCCCCTGACTTAAAGTAATCTTCACCACCCCCGAAATCACTGACAAGCCCACCGGCTTCTTTTATCAATAAAACACCCGCGGCAATATCCCAAGGTTTCAAATGTGACTGCCAAAAACAATCGTAACGACCTGCGGCAACATAAGCTAAATCCAATGCGGCCGAACCACCACAGCGCATACCTGCAACAAGCTGAAGTAGTTCTTGAGAAATTTTTATTTTTTTAAAAAAATCTTCAGAATGAACATCAAAGATTTCTGTGGTTAAGAGGGCCGCGTTTAATTCTTTTGTTTTACTGACGCGGATACGCTTATCGTTCAATTGCGCGCCTTGGCCTCGACTTGCAGTAAATATTTCTTGCCGAACCGGATCATAAATCAAACCATGCTCCATACGACCTTTGTATTGAAACCCGATAGAAACACAGAAATGGGGAACACCATGCATGAAATTTGTTGTCCCATCCAGCGGGTCAATAATCCACACATGATCATCACCTGCAATTGAACCTGACTCTTCCCCCAGAATCGCATGGTGAGGAAAAGAGTTACGAAGAATGGAAATAATTTCTTTCTCTGCAAGACGATCCACTTCGCTTACATAGTTATGTGAGCTTTTTTCTGAAAAAACGATACGATCCAAAAATTCAAGCGATCGTAAGATAATGTCTCCTGCATTACGCGCTGCTTTAAGCGCAATATTCAATGTGGGGTGTTGCATATCTTGATATCCTAACAAACAAGCCATAACATGATGGCTTAGCAGTATATACTTCCCGGACATAAAATTCTCTATGACGGAACAAACCACGCTACCCCTAGCAAAAATCCAAGGGCAATTCCTCACAGCATTCCCTCAAGATTTATATGTTCCACCCGACGCTTTAGAGATCATCTTAGAAGAATTTGAAGGCCCTTTAGATTTATTGCTGTATCTCATTCGAAAACAAAATTTAAATATCATCGAATTTTCTGTTGCAGAAATCACACGCCAATATCTTTCTTACATTACGATGATGAAAACATTACATATTGATTTGGCGGCAGAATACCTCGTTATGGCAGCAACATTAACAGAAATTAAATCACGTTTATTACTCCCTGCTCCTGAAATCTCTTGCGAGGAAGAAGACCCTCGTGCTGACCTTCTGCGTCGACTACAAGCCTATGAACAGATCAAAAAAGCGGCCTTAACGTTGGATACACTGCCCCAGCAGCAACGAGATACTTTTATTTGCTTCACTCAAACAGGCAATCTTGCCGCCACACGTCCCGCACCAAAGCTCAATTTAGAAGAACTTGCCTTTGCCTATAACGAAGTATTATTTCGTGCAACACTCTTTGCAAAACATGCTATTCCACCCGAACCCTTATCAGTACGAGAACAAATGATCCGGATATTAAATTTAATTAACAAAAATCATTTTCTGGATTTCACTCATTTGTTTTTATTAAAAGAAGGACGTTTAGGTGTTGTTGTTACTTTTCTTGCGATACTCGAATTATTAAAACAATCTGTCATTGATATAAAACAAGAAAAGCCCTACGACACACTGACCATCAGCATCATGTCATTATGAAAGGAAAAGAAATGAGTGAAACAGACGAGCTTAAGCCTATCGTAGAAACACTGCTCTTTGCTAGCGGTGAGCCTCTAACATTAGAACGCATACGTCAATTATTCCCACAAGATGACATGCCTACGCTAGCTCACCTACACAAAACCATCAAAGCCTTACAACACGACTACAGTGGGCGCCCTCTTGAACTCAAGGAACTTGCAACAGGCTTTTGTTTTCAAACAAAAACGGCCTACGCAGCTTGGATAGCAAAATTATGGGAAGAGAAACCGCCTCGTTTTTCTCGTGCTTTGTTAGAAACGCTAGCATTAATCGCTTATCGACAACCGATCACACGCGCAGAGATTGAAGATATACGGGGCGTTGCTGTCAGCCCTACTATCGTAAAAAACTTATTAGAGCGCGAATGGATACACATCATTGGCCACAAAGAATTACCTGGACGTCCTGCCTTATTTGCAACAACCAAACGATTTCTCGAACATTTTAATTTAAAAGATCTTACTGAACTGCCTGCTTTGCCTCAAATTGAACAAAACAGTGCGCAAACAGAACAAAAAGAAGAGAAAGTTGAAGAAATTGCAAAAAACCCCTAGAAAAAACTGAAAATTATGCTATCGTTACCTTCGCTTTATTTTCTAATTCTTCGGACCAATTTTGTTTTAGTGGAAAGTTGCTACTAAACTAAAGAACGCTAGGGCTTACGCAAAACATAAACCCTAAACTTTTCTTTTAGGAGTGTACGTAAGGGCATCTCTAAAAATTAGAAGTTTTGCGTTAGAACGAGGCGCACGAATTTTTAAAAGCGGAGTTTACATCGAAGTAAATGAGCATTTTAAAAATGAGTGCAACAAAGTTATAACGCAAAAAGACAATTTTTAGAGGTGCCCTTAAAAATCATCGTCGTAGTTTAACAAGTGAGGACATTATCATGGCTGCAAAAAAAACTGCTTCTAAAAAGAAGTCTGTCAAAGCGATCAAGGCTGCTCCAAAGAAAACAGCGCCTGTATCTAAAGCATTTAATAAATCTGAGATGCTCAATGAAATTTGTGAAAACACCATGTTAGCCCGCAAGCAAGTTGCAGGCGTGTTTGAGCATCTTTTCTTTATCATTGAACGTCATGTAAAGAAAGGTGGCGCAGGCGTTTTTATTCTGCCTGGTTTATTGAAAATTCAAGTGATACACAAACCTGCTACCAAAGCCCGCAAAGGAATTAATCCATTCACTGGCCAAGAGATGATGTTTAAAGCCAAACCTGCCCGCAATGTTATAAAAGTGCGACCGCTTAAGAAATTAAAAGCGATGGTATAACACGTTTTCTTAATTTTTTTAAAATAGTTACCTATAAAAAACCCCTGATAATCAGGGGTTTTTTATATCATTTGAAAGAAGGTGTCCGGAAAACATCATTTTTGCTTTAGTTCGAGGCGCGTGAATTTTTTAAAGCGCAGTTTACATAGAGTAAATGAGCATTTAAAAAATTCACGCAACAAAGAAATAAAGCAAAAAGGACGTTTTTCACGGACGACTAATTGGACGTTCGGAAAAAAAAGCAGCCTATTATATATACCCCTTACCCATGAAGATGCGAATTACAGGAACAAACTTAAGGGCGCCTCTATAAAAAATCTTAAAGTAAGCCTTGACTTCAAAACAGTAACCTAATTTTTCTGCGCTGCGTTGCAGGGCTGGATGCAGAAGATGTCATTGCTCTTTCTACAAGTAAATAGTCGGGGTTTCCTTCGCTTATACTATTTCGTAATCTTTCAAATAAACTTTCTTTTGTGACGCTTCCTTTATTAAATTCATTAATGAGTGCCACAATTGATTCTTTTACGTCATTATGTTGTTGGTTTGCTGGGATCAGACTTTCCAAGCCTTGAAGCTGTTCTGAGGTGATTTGAATTTTTCTGGATTTATTTGTGGGGAATAAAGAAGGGGCTGAAGGTTTAAAAAAATTTGAAATATTTTCGGTTTTAGAAGAAACGTTGAACAACGTTCTTTCTAAATAAAAATCCAGTAAATTATTTTTTCTATGCTGATTTAAAACCTTTCTAAATAAAAATCCAGTAAATTATTTTTTCTATGCTGATTTAAAAC
>MGYM01000008.1:26426-35668 GCA_001801745.1 Gammaproteobacteria bacterium RIFCSPLOWO2_02_FULL_38_11 | reverse complement strand
CGACTGAGCTATCGGGGAATAATTTAATAAAAAAGACGTATCGTACTGTTCTTGGGGTAAGGGGTCAAGAAAATACGTATGGGCACCTCTAAAAATTAGAAATTTTTAACATGTGTGATACTATTTTTCAACGATCATATCGAAAAATACATGCCATGAAAAATAATTTAAATTCAAAACCCAGCAATGATTATCATGAAAAAGCCTCACTTTATTCCCATCATCAAATCGAAGGCACACTGAAAATAGCGTATAAAGCACTCGAGACGCTTTTAACAAAATATAAAATAATAGGAGAAAAAACCCTTGATTTTGGTTGTGGGTCGGGTCGTTCGACACGCTATCTGAAAAATAAAGTAGTTTGTGTTGAAGGTGCCGATATCAATCAAGATATGCTCGCATTAGCACATGAAAGTGATCCATTTGCACGCTATAACAAAATTGAAAATAATCATATTTCTGCTAGGAATGCACAGTTTGATTTTGTCTTTTCTTCCCTTGTGTTATTCGAGCTGTCTTCGCTTTTTGAAATGCAGGCAGTCTTTAAAGAAATCCATAGGGTTATGCAATTCAACGGTTTTTTTATTTCGATTGTCGTGGCAGAAGATTTTTATCAACATGATTGGGTTTCTATTGCAACAGATTTTCCAGAAAATAAAAATCCAAAAAGCGGTGATAAAGTGAGAATAAAAATTAAAGAAATTAATTTAGAATTAAACGATTATTATTGGACACGAGAAGATTATCAAAAGGCAGCGCAAATGGCAGGTTTGTCACTCATCGAGAGTGTGATGCCTAAAGCAGATAAACAGGATGGCGTTTTTTGGTTATCTGAAGTGGATTTTTCTCCTTATTTGGTGCTTGTCATGAAAAAAACGATGGCGTTAAAAGCAATTAACGAAGTTGCAAGTGATAGAAATATGGCGCAAATCCCTGAGTTGGGTTATTTACGCGAAGTGGAGCGTTCTTCTGTGATTATTTCAAGGGCTGTTTTAGGAAATCAATACAGTGGAGATAGATGCGAATTTTCAGAGCTTGAATTATTAATGGGGAAGGGTAATAAAAGTAAATTTCATAAATTAATTTCTTCAGAAAAATTTAAATTTATCGAAGGAAAAGATCTCGTGCTTCATGTAATAGAAGCAACTACGGGTGAATATCAGCGCGTTCTTTTGGGCGAGGAAGAGGAGAGAGCCGTAAAAGAATTTACAGTGCCAACTAATAGTTGGATCGCTGAAGAATTTATTGCACAAGAAGGGTATGCGCTTGTGAGTGCAAGGACGTCGCCAGGTTTTCATCCTGATGATACAAGGGAGGCCACAAAAGAAGAATTAATAAAAAAAGTGGGAGATCAAAAAGAAGCACTTGATGTGATAGAGCGAATTTATGCTGAAGCTGAAGTTGTCTCATCTGCAGTTCAATGCGTTTCTCCATCTTGATTTTTCTTGTATTTCTCAATCCATTTGAAATGGTAGGGATCGATGATATCAATTTTTTGCGTTTTTTTGATTTTTTTAACAATAAATCCAGCCGCAAATGCGCCTACAATTTCAAAACAAATTTTAAGAAGATATTGCTGCAGAATGAAAGGTAATAAAATAGAAAAAGGAATAATAAATAAAAAGGCGGCGATGTTAAAAAAAAGAGTGTCTGTTGTGACACCAATGATCGTGGAAGCAACAGCACGCGGAACGAAAATATTTCCCTGAGTGATGTATTTGAGAAAAGATAATATTCTAGAATTAACTAATTCTCCTGAAAGATAACCCACAATTGTCCCCAGTAATATTCGAGACGATAAACCAAAAACAGCTTCAAATTCTTTTTGTAAATGCCAAAATGAAGCAGGTGGTAAGGCGATGACGAGTTTTAAAAAAATATAAAATAAAACAAGATTGAATAGACCCATTAAAATAACTTTTCTAGCAATAGAGTAACCATAGATTTCCGTGATGATGTCGCCCAAGGTGTAAGTGAAAGGAAAACATATCATGCCCGCAGGCGTAGAAAAGGGTCCGATGGTTGTGAATTTTAAAGCAAAAATATTTCCTGCAATCACAATCATGGAGAAAATGCTGCTTAAAATAATTAATGTATCGTTGATCTCTAAGTGAGTTCGTTTGTTCTTGATCATCTTTCACCTCGTGTTGTGGTGGCCAATTTCAAGTCTGTTTTCAGCTCTTCTTCTTTTGCAATGTAGCCTATTCTAATTAAATCTTCCGGTTGAATGTTGCCGATTAAATTAAGATCTTTTTTGAGATCAAATAAGGAGAGTTCAAATGTTCGATGCGTGCCGTTGATGAGTAGCATGATCATTAAATCTTTGTTTTTTACTTTGTAGTCAGCAATTCTAAGAGAGTATGGTTTTGTGTTAGAGGAGATGGATGTTTTGAATTTTCGTAAAGATATTTTTTCTATAAAATTAAATAGTTTTTCGAAGAGGTTGATGTTTCCTCCTTTTTTTATTTTTAATTCTTCGTTTTTATGTAAATGGCCGATTTCAATAAGTTGAAAAGGTGCTATGTTGCAAAGTAAATGTTTATATAAGCATAAATCACGTAAGGCAATGTCAAAGACGGCGCGTGTGTTTTTGATTTGAAGTGTTAGAAAACAGACGTCGTTTTTTTCGTGACTTCCCTCAATTCTGATAATGTATTCTTTGTCGTGAATCATGTGTTTTTACGCTTATTTCAAAAATAATCTGCTTTCAATGACCAGCCCTAAATAAACGTCTTCTTTTCTTAATGTGATAATGTCTGATTTAGGGTGCAAGGGACGTAAAAAAGCGTGCGTATCTTTAAGAAAAAATTGTCGGAATACAGTGCCTTGATTATGAATGTGATATATCACAAAATCATTGTTTTTCGGTGCTAAGTCACGATTGACAATCAAGTAGGTGTTTTCTTGAAATTTGGGTAACATGGCCCATGTGTTGGATTGGGTAATGTAAAGATAATTTGAGGCGTCAGTTTGTTTGTCGATGATGATTTCGTGAAAATAATTCGGTAAATAATCTTTTTGAATCCAAGCGTGAATTTTTTCAAAATCAATCAAAGGAATCGTGGCAATAGAACCAGTATAACTTAAAGATTTGAAAGGCATGGATGCAGGCAGGGCAATTAATCCTAAAAGCTGCTCTACGCTGATTCCAAAATAATGAGAAATAGGGAGAAGCGTGCTTGTTCTGGGATCGGGGGTTTTTCCAGAGAGAATGCGGTTGATCGTCGCTTTGGGGACATGGGTTGCTTTTGCTAATTCGGCTTCGCTCATATTTCCCATGAGATCATTTAAAATTTTGCTGGTTAAAAAGGCCATTGCTTTTGCCTCTGTCTCTTGAAATTGACCCAAAAATGGGTCATTATGGAAAAAAATTATCCCTTTTTGGGCTGTATTTTATCAGAAGTAAAAAGATTTATCATAGTCAGGAGAAGATGATGTTAATTTTGACACGTCGTGTGGGTGAGCGGTTTATGATTGGTGACAACGTTGTTGTGACGGTCTTGAGTGCGCGAGGAAATCAGATTCGTTTAGGCGTGGACGCACCTAGAGATGTATCTGTGCATCGCCAAGAGATCTATGAGCGTATTCAGATGCAAAAAGAACAAGGTGAAAATGTTGTAAATGAAAAGTGGGTTGTTAACGAATAAAAAATAAAACCTTTAAAAAAAGAAACCCCAGTTAATTAAAACTGGGGCTTGATAAGTTACTTGCGTTGTAAAACCAGTAAAACTCATGTTCTGCTGGGTCCTGCTCCCAATCTTATAAATTTCGACTTATATAAACTATTGATTTGTCCGCAGATAGGAGAGTCTGCCTCAAAATTTTCTATTTCACTGAGACGTTTTTTTCGTGCTTTTCCTTTTTCAGGAGATTCATTTGTTCTTGCAAAAACATCGAAAAACATAGCTTTGTCTGGAGAATTTTTTTTCCGAGATTGATTTTTGCTAGTATTTAAGATGCTCATGCGTAACCTCCCTGTAAAATTTGAGAAATGGTTTTTTAAGCCTAGCTTAGATTTTCAAAGAGAAAGTCACGAAGCGAGGATGTCTCACGCAAAGTAACGGGAATGTCTAGCACACTTGTAAGTGGTCGACGATAAGCTGAACTTTTTTTGAGCCCTTATACTCATTGATATTGAGTCTGTAAACAAGACGTACTCGTTTTACAGCCGGGTTAGGCCATGATTTTAAGTCAACAGAAAAAGCTATTGCGTCAAATAAGCTATTTTGTTGCGGTAAGCTCAGTCGCATTTTCAAATGCTTTTCTCCAACAAGATATTGTTGTAATAACTCAAACTCATTATCAAATAAAGGTTCGGGGAATGCTGTCCCCCAGGGACCTGCATGCTGCAATAATTCTGCCAAGTCGAGTGTGATTTCTTGGGATTGCAATTCCCCGTCTGTTAAGATTTCAGCGCGTAATAATTCGGGAGTGCTGTGTTTTTCAATCGTGGCATTGAAAATGCGTGAAAATCGCTTGAAATCAGCTTTGTTAATCGTGAGGCCTGCTGCCATGGCATGGCCTCCAAATTTTTGAAGTAAGTCAGGATGATGTGTGGCAATAGAGTCTAAGCAATCACGTATATGTATGCCTTCTATCGATCGCGCCGAACCTTTTAATTCATCTTCAGAGACTTTTGCAAAAGCAATGCTGGGGCGATGCAATTTTTCTTTGATACGTCCTGCTAAAATGCCAATGACACCTTGATGCCAAGTTTCATCATATAAGCAAATTCCAAAAGGAAGGGTTGTGCTGTAGGTGTTTGTATTTAAGCTAGATAAGTTTTGCCACGCTTGCTGCTGCATTTGCGATTCAATCATTTTACGTTCTTGATTTAATTGATTTAACTGTAAAGCAATCGTTTGTGCTTTTTGGGGATTATCCGTTAGCAAACATTCAATGCCTAAAGACATGTCATCCAAGCGACCTGCGGCGTTTAAGCGGGGTGCCAAGGCATAGCCTAAGTCTAAGGAGGATATTTGTTCTGGGTTGCGTCCGGCGACTTCTAGTAAAGCTAAAATACCCATACTACAGCGTCGGGTTTGTATGCGCTTTAAACCATGATGGACGAGAATTCGGTTGTTTTTATCTAAGGGGACCACATCAGCAACGGTGCCCAAAGCGACAAGATCTAGTAATTCTTCTAATTTAAATATTTCCGTGGGTAAAAGATTTTTTTCTCGTAATGTTTGTCTGAGTGCAAGCATGACATAGAAAATCACACCGCAACCTGCAATGGCTTTGCTTTCAAAATTATCCTGCGGTAGGTTGGGATTTACAATGGCTTGTGCTGGCGGTAAGGTCGCGCCAGGAAGATGGTGATCGGTAATCAATACTTTTATTCCTAACGCTTTTGCTGTTTCTACACCGAGGTGGCTTGCAATGCCATTGTCGACGGTGATAATCAAATTCGGGGAATATAAACGTGCCGCAACTTCTACGATTTCAGGCGTAAGACCATACCCAAATTCAAAGCGGTTGGGTACAAGATAATGAACTTCAGGAAAGTTAAATTTTTTTAAGGCTTTTACTGCAATGGCTGTTGCAGTTGCACCATCTGCGTCAAAATCACCGATGATTAAGATACGTTCTTTATTGAGAAAAGCTTCTAATAAGAGTTGTGTGGCTGTGTGAATTTGAGAAAGCTGCTTCCAATGATGTAAGTGTTCTAGGTTTTTTTCCAGTTCGTTTTGACTCTGAATACCACGGCCTTGATAAATGCGTTGTAAAACAGGATGTAATTGAAGGGAGGGGGAGTCTGTTTTGTAAATACGTCTCGTTATGGTTTTTTGCATGCTTTGACCTTTTTTGACTTATTACCCGTAATTCCGCTCGAGCGAAATCACAGGCTACATTTATTTCTTGAAAATCCCTATAATGATCTACTTTTATATTTTAAGAGGGTAGTATGCCATTTTACGAATACCACTGCAGAGCCTGTCAACATCATTTTGAGGTTATGCAAAAAATGTCTGATGAGGCATTGCTTGCTTGTCCCGTATGCCAAAAACCCGACTTGGTGAAATGGGTGTCTTCAACAGGATTTCAATTGAAGGGGACAGGGTGGTATGTGACCGATTTCAAAAATAAAGAAAAACCGCCTGAGAATAAAGATAATAAAATTGAAAAAAATGAAAAAACAAATACAACAGAAACAAAAAAAAGTGAAACAAAGAAAGATTCAAGCACGGATTCAACAACTTCTTCCTGATTTTTTTTAAAAGGCTAATGACAGCATGAGACTTTTTCGACGTTATTTAATTGCCGGGCTTTTTGTATGGTTGCCCTTGTGGGTGACTTTGCTCGTCATTCGTTTTGTGATCGACGTGCTTGATAGTACCTTATCATTGTTACCTCGAGCCTATCGTCCTGATGAATTGTTTGGAATGCATATTCCAGGCTTAGGCGTTATTTTATCTTTAGTCGTTTTGTTGTTGACAGGTGTTTTGGTCACTAACTTCATAGGCAATTGGCTCATACAAGCCTGGGAATCTTTTTTGGCCCGGATTCCGTTGGTTAGAACCATTTATGCGGGTGTGAAAAAAATTTTAGAAACTTTGTTTTCTCCATCAGGACAATCTTTTCGTAAAGTATTGTTAGTAGAATATCCGCGTCTAGGCATGTGGAGTATCGCATTTCAAACGGGAAATGGTGCGCCCGTGTTGAATCAAGCCGCAGGAAAAGAATTTATTACAATTTTTATTCCAACAACCCCCAACCCTACTTCGGGATTTTTGATGCTTGTTCCAAAAGATCAAGTGATCGAACTAAAGATGTCTGTTGATGCAGCATTAAAATTTGTTATTTCATTGGGTGTTTTACAGCCCTTTAGTAAAGTGAAGAGGAGTGAAGATGCGTAGTCATTATTGCGGTCAAGTTACTTCCCATGTTCTAGAACAACAAGTGACGATTTGTGGTTGGGTGCATCATCGACGTGATCATGGGGGTGTGATTTTTATTGATTTGCGCGATCGTGAGGGTTGGGTGCAAATTGTTTTTAATCCTGAAAATACAGAAAACTTCAAACAAGCAAATCAAGTACGCAATGAATATGTGTTGCAAGTTACAGGTAAAGTGCGACGACGCCCTGCAGGCACAGAAAATAAAGTACTGCTGACGGGAGAAGTCGAAGTGCTGGCAGAAAAACTAATTATTCTCAACACGTCAGACCCGCTGCCTTTTTCAATTGATGAATATGTCACGGTATCTGAAGAAGTGCGTTTGAAATACCGTTATTTGGATTTGCGTCGTCCTGAGATGCAAATGCGTTTTCAATTGCGTGCAAAAGCAACGAATTTAATTCAAAATTATTTTGACGAGCATGGATTTTTACCTATTGAAACCCCTATCTTAACGCGTGCAACACCGGAAGGGGCGCGAGATTATCTCGTGCCCAGTCGTACGCAGCCTGGTCATTTCTTTGCGTTGCCTCAATCCCCTCAGCTTTTTAAACAGCTTTTGATGGTGGCGGGGATGGAGAGATATTATCAAATTGCACGTTGTTTTCGTGATGAAGATTTGCGTGCAGACAGGCAACCTGAATTCACGCAATTGGATCTTGAAGCCACGTTCATTGATGAAGAATTTATTTATCAATTGATGGAAGGCTTGATGTGTCGTTTATTTAAAGAAATATTAAAAATTGAAATACCATCGAAGTTTTTACGTATGACCTATCAAGAAGCGATGCATCGTTTTGGCAGCGACAAACCTGATTTAAGGATTCCTTTGGAATTAGTGGATATCAGCGAATGTGTAAAGCATGTGGCTTTCCATGTGTTTGCACATCCAGCCAATGATCCTGAAAGTCGTGTTGCCGCATTATGTATTCCAGGGGGTGGAAATTTACTTTCTCGAAAAGAAATTGATGATTACACAGATTTTGTAAAACAATTTAAAGCAAAAGGTTTGGCGTATATTAAAGTAAATGATTTAGGAAAAGGATTAGAAGGTTTACAGTCGCCCATCTTAAAATTTTTAACAAAAGAAGCAGTGGAAGCCATTTTAAAAACAACAAAAGCAAAAACGGGTGATATTATTTTCTTTGGTGCAGATAAAACAAAAATCGTGAATGAGTCGTTGGGCGCTTTGCGTTTGAAGATAGGTCATGATTTAAAATTAATACAGACGGGTTGGCGATTTTTATGGATCGTGGATTTTCCTATGTTTGAATATGATGAAAATGAAAAAGCGTGGGTGCCGCTCAATCATCCTTTCACGGCGCCGCGTGAAGAAATGCTAGAAGAATTGGAAAAAAATCCGGGCGCTTGTATTTCGCGGGCTTATGATTTAGTGCTTAATGGCACGGAGTTGGGTGGAGGCTCGATTCGTATTCATGATCAAAGTTTACAAGAAAAAATATTTAATTTATTAGGCATGAGCAAAGAGCAGGCGTATTCAAAGTTTGGTTTTCTTTTGGATGCCCTACGCTATGGTTGTCCTCCCATGGGAGGTTTGGCTTTTGGTTTGGATCGTCTCATGATGTTATTGAGTGGTGCAAACTCCATTCGTGAAGTGATTGCATTTCCAAAGACACAAAACGCCAGTTGTTTAATGACGGGCGCACCTTCTGACGTAGAAGAGAAACAATTAAAGGAATTAAATATTTTGATAAAAAATAAATAGAGGTTTCTTATGGCAGGTCATAGCAAATGGGCGAACATCCAACATCGAAAAAATGCGCAAGATGCCAAGCGTGGGAAATTATTTACAAAATTAATTCGTGAAATTACTGTCTCAGCCAGTCAGGGTGGTGCAGATACCGCAACTAACCCTCGTTTGCGTACGGCAGTTGATAAGGCACTTTCAAACAACATGACGCGTGACACCGTGGAGCGTGCAATTAAACGTGGCGCAGGTGGGGCAGAAGGTAAAAACATAGCATCAATATGCTATGAAGGCTATGGTCCGGGTGGTGTGGCTGTTTTAGTGGAATGCTTGACGGATAATCGTAACCGCACAGCGGGGGAAGTACGACATGCTTTCACAAAATCCGGTGGTAATTTAGGAACGGAAGGTTCGGTTAGCTATTTATTTTCAAAACGTGGCATGATTACCTTTGCGCCTGGTAAACAAAATGAAAAAATTTTAGAAATAGCTTTGGAGCAAGATGTGCTTGATGTGATTGATCATGAAGATCTTTCTGTTGATGTCATCATTGAACCTTCAAAATTTGAAATGGTAAAAAAAATATTTGATCAAAAAAAATTAAATTACGCGCATGCCGATGTGACATTGCTCGC